>JAOUDF010000318.1 GCA_029859385.1 Nitrospirota bacterium | reverse complement strand
GCTTCCCTCCCAGCCCCACCCGGTCCAGGGCGTGAGACGCCAGTTGTCGCTGCTGCTCATTTCCGAGTTTCGTGATGCAGAGGGGCAACATGACATTTTCCAGAGCCGTAAGGTAAGGCATTAACTGAAGCTGCTGAAATATGAACCCGAGATATTCGTGACGGAAGTCGGCCAGTTTTTCCGTCGACAGGGTGTAGATGTCGATCTCGTCCACTACAACTTGCCCCGATGTGGGAGGGGTCATCCCCCCCAGGATCGTAAGGAGCGTGCTTTTTCCCGAACCCGACGGCCCCAGGAGCGAGATGAATTCCCCGCGGTCGACCCGCATGGTGATGCCGTTGAGCGCCTCAACGGACGAGCCGTTACTGTTGTAAGTCTTGTGAACCGATGTAGCTTCAATCAGGGCCATACGCTAGATACTCCTCAGCGCTTCTGCCGGGTCCATATTGGCCGCCCTGGTCGCAGGGTAGATGCTGGCCAGCGTGCCGACTGCCGCCGCAATCACTATGGCCATGACCGCCAGCAAGGGGTCCCAGGTAACGTGCAGCGGGGTCTGGGTTACATGGGGGGCAACCCCGACGCTCACCGCCATGCCGGCAAGCCACCCTATCGCCCCGCCAATGACGCTTACCGACAGCGCCTCCAGGAGGATTATCCGCATTATGTGGTGTTTCCTGAAGCCGATAGCCCTGAAAATACCTATTTCTCTGGCACGCTCGTTGACCGAAGACATCATGGTAATCAGCACGACCAGTGCGCCGATGAGCAGGACCACGGCGGACAGGGCGACGGCAAAGGCAGAAAACTGCTCCACCGCGTGCTCCCGCAGGGCCACCGCCTGCCGCAGGGCCGACACGCGGCCGCCAGGAATCTTTTCTGCAATCTGGTTCACCAGGTCGTCGATGGGGCAGTCCTTGCAGAGGGCGCTCACTTCTATGAGCGAGAGCTTGCCTTCCTTGCCGAGAAGCGTCTGGGCGGTGGTCAGGTCCATGTAGAGGAGGTTGTCATCCTGGGAGCCGTTTTCATGGAGCACACCAGATAGGCGAAATGAGCGGCCGTTCACGGTAACGGCGTCACCGGCCTTGACCCCTATCTTGCCGGCAACCCGGTGGCCCGCGATGATTTCATCAGCCGTTTTGGGCGCAGCGCCCTCCAGCCGCCACCATTGCTTGATCCGCAGTTCATCGGGGAAGCGCACCCCGACGAGGATCGCCCTGTCCCCCTGGACATCGGCCACCCCCAGCACCTTTGGGGCCACTACACTGATGTTCCTGCTGTGGTGAATGGTAAGGATACTGGCCGCATCCCCGTCGCTGAGCTCCTTTACGTCGAAGGCAGCGGTGGATATCCGCAGGCCGCCATAGGAGAGGTCGAGGTCCTCGGCCTTCGGGACCACCACGATATTGGCGCCGAACTGGTCCAGCTTGTCGCCGATGTCGCTCTTCATCGCCTTGCTCAGCGATGAAAGGGCAACTACCGTAGCCACGCCTATGGCGAGTCCCAAGACAAGAAACGCCGCCTTTCCCTTGCGACGCATCAGATTATTGAAGGATATGGTGGAGAGTTTCATCGCAAAAGGTCAGAAATACCCGGCGCCCGAAACAATATCGGCCTGGGATATCACCAGCATGTTCCCTTCAACGGTCCTGTTGAGGGGCGCGGGGTTGCAGCCGCCCTTCACGTCGTTGATCTTGTCGGCAGGGAACCGCTGGTCACACTGGTTGCAGACCATTTCGCTCCCCTCCTGTCGGTAGCCCTTCTTGTGTGAATAGCATACGTCGCAGGTATCGAAGGCTGCCCGGATCGTCCCGTCCTGGCTCTTGAGCACGAAGAAGTTGATCGACTTTCCGCCCTCCGCCAAGGTGAAATAGTGGGCCTGCCCGTCATTGATCTTTTCAATCGGTATCTTGACCAAACCATTCTCTGCCGTTACCTGGACAAAGCTGCTGGCGGATACTGCCGTGTTTGTGGCCCCCTTGTGGGCACCCTTGAAAAGGAATATCGCAGCGGCTACGGCCACGGCAAGCACGACACCAAGAACTACGAATTTGTTTGAGGAAGAAGACTCCTCCGCCATGACCTTGTCACGTTTTGATGACACGCCGGTCAGGGAATTCCCGCACTTTTTGCAAAACTGGCTCTCCGCGCTGTTTTCTGTTGAACACTTCGGGCACTGCATTTCGCTACCTCCAAAACCTATATGGCGACAATGTTACCATTCATGTATTTGTACGACTTGAGCGGGGCCTCCTTGAGAAATACATAGATCTCCACATGACACCCCTTGTTGAGCACTTCAACCTTCAGGTCCTTCTCACTGTAGCGGGAAGCCCAGAAGGAAAAGACTGACGTGGCGGCCTGATAAGCCTCATCATCGCTGATCTTTCCCGCCGAGGAGCCGCATCCGCCCCCGCCCCCGCCGCAACCCCCACCAGACGCAGCCATGCCACAGCCGCCGCCACTACTGCCGGAGGCGCAGCAACCGCCTGCCGAAGCCGACGCCGGGAATGCGGCTGTTTGTTTCGACAGCCCAAGCTTGGCGGAAATCC
>JAOUDF010000076.1 GCA_029859385.1 Nitrospirota bacterium | reverse complement strand
GGCCACCCTTCGGGAAGGCGAAAAGAGCGTGCAGGAGATAGAGAGGGTAGTGGGCACGACCCAATCCAATATTTCGCAGCACCTCAGCGTGCTCAGGGACAAGGACATCCTTTCTTATCGCAAGGAAGGGAACCAGGTCTTCTACATGATTGCCAACAGGAAGGTCATTCAGCTCCTCGAGCTGATGCAGGAAATATTCTGCCCCGGCATGTAGGCGTCGGCCGGAGGGCGAGATTCAGTCCCGAGCGATCGTTATGAAAAAACTGTCTTATATCGCTATGTTTCTCATGCTGCCGGTGTTAAGCCTGACTATGTCGGCGGCGTCGGCTGAGCAAACCGTCTCCCTTGGCGACGCGGTTCGGCTTGCCCTCGAGAGGAGTCACTACTTGAGGGCCGCCGAGAGCCAGGTGCGCGGACTGGAGCAGGATGTTTCCATTGCCCGCAGCCAGGGTCTTCCCAGCGTTATGCTGGAGGAGAGCATGACGCGCACCGATATCCCGGCCTATGTATTCTCCAGCAAGATAAATCAGGAACGGATGACGGGGATGGATATGACCAAGGCCCCGGCCTCCTTCAATGAACCCAACCCGCTTACAAATTTCAGAACCGCTCTTTCCGTCGAACAGCAACTCTTTGCTCCCCGTACGGGCGTAAAAACCGATATGGCCCGGACCGAGGTTGAGGCTTCACGTCTGCGGCTCCGGAGAACGCGGGAGGATGTGGTCTTTAATGTGGTTGCTGCCTATATAGAGGTACAGAAGGCACTGGCGGCCGGGACGGCCGTTGAGGCGGGTCTTCGCGAGGCGGAAGAGCATTTGAGGGTGGCAAAGGTCAGAGAAGATGCAGGTATTGGTGCGCGAGCCGATGTACTGCGGGCCGGTGTGGCCCTTGCCGGTATGCAGTCGAAAAAGGTGCGGATCGGGAACGACCTGAAGATAGCCAGGGCACGGCTTGCCCTTGCCATGGGCGGTGAGGCCGGTGAAGAGGTCGGCGTACAGGATGACGGCCTTGCTCTCCTTGCCCCGCAGGATGCGGCGGAACTGGTCGGAAAGGCGATGGATGCCCGAAACGACCTGAAGGATATCGAGAAGCGGCTTGATAACACGAAGAACCTGGAACGTCTTGCCCGGGCCGATTACCTTCCCACGCTCTCTCTCTCCGGCAGCTATCAGCTGGATGACCGGGACATCCCCTTCGGTTCCGACGGCCAGCACTGGATGGTTGGCGCAACGCTCAGGTGGGAGGCCTTTGACGGTTTCCGGCGCAGGGCCGAGATGGCGAAGGCCCATGAAGCCCGGACGATGCTCAGGGAGCATCTGGAGGCATACCGCAAGGAGGTTGCCTTCAGGGTTAACGAAGCGTGGCTGAGGATGACCGATGCGGACCAGCGTATGGAGATAGCCGACAAGGCAATGGCGGAGGCCGAGGAGGGGAACAGACTCGTGGCAAAGAGGTTCGAGAACTCTCTTACCACCATGGCCGATCTTCTCGATGCCCAGGCGTCGCTTGACGAGGCCAGGGCAACCCGGGTGCAAGCCGAAAAAGACAGGTCACTGGCCATCGCCACGGTGTGGTACAGCGCCGGTCTTCTTATGGGGCAACTGAATGTCGCAATTCCTGAATCATCTCCTGGACGAGGGGCCTATGAAAAATAATATCCTGTTTGCATTATTCCTGTGTCTTCTTGTCTCCTGCGGAAAGGGCGGTGAAAAGCCGGTCTCGACCGTGAGCGGGGCAGGGGGCAGCGTACAAAACGTCGCCGTTGAGACGGCAGCTGAGAGCCAGATGCCGGACACAATGGAGTTTGTCGGCTCGGTCGTAAGCGAAAACCGTTTTGTGGTGACATCGCAGGTCATGGGCAGGGTTGTCTCCGTGTCGGTCAGAGAGGGGAGCCGGGTTGCGGCAGGACAGACATTGCTTGAGATCGACGCCACCGAGGCCGGTTCGAGACTGGCCGGGGCCGAGGCCGGATTGAAGGAGGCGGAGCGGGCAACGCAGGAGGCCGCTGCCGCTGTTGTCGCCGCCAGGGCGAGGGAGGATCATGCCGCCGCCACCGCAGGCCGCTACCGGAAGCTGTTTGATGAAAAGGTGGTGAGTGCCCAGGAATATGAGGCAGTGGAAACGCAGCGGAAGGTGGCATCCGCCGAGGTCAGTCGTCTTGAAAACAGCCGGTTGCGGGCTGAAGCCGCCCTGGAGCAGGCGCGGGCCGAGGCAACGGCCGAGGGCGTGCGCAAGGGGTATCGCATAGTGAAGGCCCCTGCCGCCGGCATAGTGGTAGAGAAAAAGGTTGAAGCAGGAGACATGGCCATGCCGGGAACCCCGCTGCTGGTGGTTGACAACGAGGGAAGCTACCGGCTGGAGCTTCAGGTCGCGGAGACTGAGATAGCGGCCATAAGGGCAGGAAGCACGGCGCGCGTCCTCTTTGATGCCCTGGCTGGTCAGCAGTTCAGCGGCAAGGTAGTAGAGATCGTTCCCGCCGCCGATCCGGGCAGCCATACTTTTACGGTAAAGGTTTCGGTATCCGGTGCTCGGCTCCATTCCGGCCTCTACGGTCGGGCCGTCTTTGATAAAGGCTCCCGCGCCGTAATTACTGTCCCCGCCAGCGCCCTTGCCGACATGGGAGGAATCCGCGGCCTCTATCTGGTCAATGAAAAGTCCGAGGCCCTTTTCCGGGCAGTTAAAGTCGGTCGTACCCATGACGGAAAGGCCGAGATACTCTCGGGCCTCAATGCCGGAGAGAAGGTGGTTGTTTCCGGCGTTGCCGGACTTGTTGACGGTGCAAAGGTAACGGTATCCCAATGAGCAGCAAGAAGGAAAGAACAGGTCTGGCGGGCCGCATCGCCGCCGCCTTTATCGACTCGAAACTTACCCCGCTGATCATCGCGGCGTCGCTGGTGCTGGGGCTTTTCGCCGTATGGGTTACCCCCCGCGAGGAAGAGCCGCAGATCGTCGTTCCGGTGATGGATGTCTTCACCTCCATGCCCGGCGCATCGTCGGCCGAGGTTGAAGAACGCCTCACCAAGCCTCTGGAGAAAAAGCTCTGGGAGGTCCCCGGCGTCGAATACGTCTATTCCATGTCCAAGCCCGGCATGAGCGTCATCATCGTTCGATTCCTTGTCGGGCAGGGGATGGAAGACTCGCTGGTGAACCTGTACAACAAGCTGATGTCCAACATGGACATACTTCCCCCGGGCTCATCCCAACCCCTCGTCAAACCGCGCTCTATCGATGATGTCCCGATCCTTGCCCTGACGCTGTCGAGCGGGTCTTACGACGCCTTCCAGCTCCGCCGGATTTCGGCCGCGATAAACGACGAGATCAAACAGGTGGAGCAGGTATCGGAAACGGTCATTACCGGCGGCCCCCGGCGCCAGCTGAAGGTCCTCCTGCAGCCCGGCATGCTGGCTGCCCGCAACGTTTCATCCCTTCAGGTGATGAATGCCATCAGGTCGGCAAATTCACGCCTTGCCTCAGGCTCTTTCGAGAAGGGGAACAGGGAGGCGGTGGTCGAGACGGGGGATATCATCATCTCGGCGGAAGATCTGGGACGGGTAGTGGTGGCCGCTCCGGGTGGCCGCCCTGTCTATCTCCGTGATGTCGCTAAAATTGCGGACGGCCCTGAAGAGCCCAAAGATTACGTCTTCTTCGGCCAGCCGGGCAAGCCTCTCACTCCCGGGGTAACCATATCGGTGGCCAAGCGGAAAGGGGCAAATGCTACGTGGGTGGCCGAGGCGGTGCTCGACAAGGTAGAAGCCCTCAAGGGGCGCGCAATCCCCCGCGACGTTACCGTGACGGTGACGAGAAATTACGGTGTCACGGCCAAGGAAAAATCGGACGAACTGCTCAAGCATATGTTCATCGCCACCATGTCGGTGACGCTGCTTATCGCGCTCTTCCTCGGACTGCGGGAAGCGGGGATCGTGGCCATCGCCATTCCGGTGACCCTGGCCCTCACCGTGCTGATCTTTTATCTCTATGGCTACACCCTCAACAGGGTTACCCTCTTTGCCCTCATCTTCTCCATCGGAATACTGGTGGATGACGCCATCGTCGTGGTGGAGAACATCCACCGCTATGTTTCCGGTGCGGCGGGCGGGGTAAAACGCTCTTTCAAAGAGGCGGCCATAAAGGCGGTGGACGAGGTGGGCAACCCCACCATCCTGGCGACCTTTGCCGTCATAGCATCGCTGCTGCCCATGGGCTTTGTTTCGGGCCTCATGGGGCCCTATATGCGCCCCATTCCGATCGGTGCGTCGGCGGCCATGTTATTCTCACTGGCGGTGGCGTTCATCATCACCCCGTGGGCTGCCATGCGTCTTCTGAAGAAACCGGGCGAGGGGGGACATGCCGCGGTGGAGCATAAGGAGACGCAGCTGACCCAGCTCTACCGCCGGATCATGACCCCCCTCATCTACAAGCCGACCTACCGCTATGGCTTCCTGGCCGGGGTTGCATTGGTGCTGCTGCTGGCCTGTTCCATGGTCTACTTCAAGCTGGTGCCCATGAAGATGCTTCCCTTCGACAACAAGAGCGAATTCCAGGTGATCATCGACATGCCCGAGGGGACTACGCTGGAACAGACCACTGCCGTGGCCCTGGAGATGGGCAACTTGCTGAAAGGGAAGTCGGAGGTGAGGGATTACCAGATCTACGCGGGGACGGCCGCTCCCTATAATTTCAATGGACTGGTGCGCCACTACTTTCTGCGTTCCGGCTCCAACGTGGCCGACATACAGGTAAATCTTGTACACGGCGAGGAACGGAAGGAGCAGAGCCATGACATTGCCAAGCGCCTCAGGGTACCGCTGGCCGAGATTGCCAAGAAACACGGTGCGCGGGTAAAGGTGGTGGAGATACCGCCGGGGCCGCCGGTGCTCGATACGCTGGTTACCGAGGTATACGGACCTTCGAGAGAGAAGAGGACCGCCCTGGCCGGGCAGATCATGGGCATCTACGAGAGTACGCCCGGCGTGGTCGATATCGATAGCTACGACGAGGATGACCAGGTCAAGTACCGCCTTGTGCCTGACGGCGAGAAGGCGGCGCTGAGCGGCATCTCTACGGACGAGATTGCAAAATCGGTGGCGATTGCGCTGACAGGGCAGTCGGCGGGCCTGGCCCACATGGAGTCGGAGCGGGAACCGGTGGATATCTTCCTGCGCTTCCCCATCGAGGCTCGTTCGGGTGAGAGTGAGCTTACCCGTCTTTACCTTACGGGCAGGACCGGCGCGAACGTCCCGCTGGCTGCCCTGGTCAAGAGGGTAGAGACCATCGAAGACAAGACTCTCTACCGTAAAAACCTGATGCCGGTGACCTATGTGATCGGCGATGTGTCGGGCGGTGAAGAAAGCCCCGTCTACTCCATCATGACCATGATGGACAAGGTGAACAAGATCAAGACCTCGGACGGCTCGCCTCTGGAGACCTTCTGGATTCGTCAACCTTCTACCGGCGCGAAAGAGTCGATCAAGTGGGATGGCGAGTGGCATATCACCTGGGAAGTGGCCAGGGACATGGGGCTGGCCTTCGCGGCCGTGCTGGTGCTGATCTACCTGCTGGTGGTGGCCTGGTTCAAGTCGTTCACCACGCCGCTGGTGATCATGGCCCCGATCCCGCTGACACTCATCGGCATTATGCCGGGGCACTGGGCCTTCGGCGCATTCTTTACCGCTACGTCGATGATCGGATTCATGGCCCTGGCCGGGATCATCGTGCGGAACTCCATCATCCTTATCGACTTCGTTCAGCTTCGGCGGCGGGAAGGGATGCCGCTGGAGGAGGCCATTATCGATGCCGGGGCGGTGCGATTCCGTCCCATGCTGCTGACCGCCTCGGCGGTTATCGTGGGGTCGTTTGTCATCCTGTTCGACCCGATCTTCCAGGGGCTTGCCATTGCTTTGATGACGGGCGAGATAGCGTCAACGCTGCTCTCCCGGATGACGATCCCCGTGCTCTACTACCTGTTGGAAAGGCGCAAGAATGATGCGCCGGTTGTACAAGGAGGTTCATAATGTACTGGATAAAGACAGACCAGTGGTATCTGGAACGGATACTCTATCTGCTGGCGGGGACCTTTGCCCTGTCCGGCACTATGTTGGCATGGCTGCACAGCCCGTGGTGGCTGCTGCTCACCGGCCTGGTGGGGGTAAACCTGATTATCTTTGCCCTTACCGGATTCTGTGGCATGGCTAATCTGGTATATTACCTGGGAGGCAAGCCGCGGCTCGAGGCTGAATGCAAGGGGCACGGGGCAGTCTGTAGCCATTGATTCACACGGCGATTACGTCAAAAGGAGGCAGATATGGCACATGTAGTAATTCTCGGCGCAGGTACCGGCGGTCTTCCCGCCGCTTATGACATGAGAGCGGCCCTGGGCAATGAGCACAAGGTTACCTTGATTCATGCCGTAGACTATTTTCAGTTTGTACCGTCAAACCCCTGGGTGGCCGTCGGCTGGCGGAGCCGGGCGGACATAACCTTCCCCATCCGGCCCTATGTGGAGAAGAAGGGGATCGCATTCATTGCCAAGACGGTGGATAAAATTGTCGCCGAGGAGAATACGCTTGTCCTTGCCGGCGGCGAGAAGGTTGTCTATGACTACCTTGTCATTGCCACCGGACCGAAACTGGCTTTCGACGAGGTGCCCGGCGCGGGGCCGCTGGGCGGCCATACCCATTCCATATGCACGGTAGACCACGCGGAGAAGGCTTATGCCGACTACCTGAACGTGGTGAAAGATCCCGGTCATATCATCGTGGGCGCCATGGGAGGGGCCAGCTGCTTCGGTCCGGCATACGAATTTGCCTTTATCCTCGATGCGGATCTTCGTAAACGGCGCATTCGTAACAAGGTACCCATCACGATGGTGACCAGTGAGCCCTATGTGGGGCATTTGGGACTTGGGGGTGTGGGTGATTCCAAGGGGCTTATGGAGCATGAGCTTCGCGAGCGCCATATCAAGTGGATCACCAACTCCAAGGTTACCAAAGTGGAATCGGGCAAGATGTTTGTCGCCGAGCACAACGAGAAGGGCGAGGTGGTGAAGGAGCATGAGCTGCCCTTCAGGTTTTCCATGATGCTTCCGTCGTTCAAGGGGGTGGATGCGGTGGCCGGAGTGGAAGGGCTGTGCAATCCCCGCGGCTTCGTGCTGATCGATGAGTACCAGCGCAGCAAGAAATATAAAAATATCTTCTCCGCGGGTGTCTGTGTGGCAATCCCACCGGTTGAGACGACACCTGTCCCGACCGGCGCCCCGAAGACGGGCTACATGATAGAGACCATGGTTACGGCAATCGTGCATAACATCAAGGGTGAGCTCGAAGGGAAGGATACTACCGCCAAGGCTTCGTGGAACGCCATTTGCCTTGCCGACATGGGCGATACCGGCGCCGCCTTCGTGGCACTTCCGCAGATACCTCCCCGTAACGTGAGCTGGTTCAAGAAGGGCAAGTGGGTCCATCTGGCCAAGATCGGCTTTGAGAAGTATTTTATCCGAAAGATGAAAAAAGGGTCGACCGAACCTGCTTTCGAAAAATTTATCCTCAAGGCCCTGGGGGTAGAGCGGCTCGACCAGGTATCAAAATAGGGTAGATTTTCTGCTGTCCTTCATTCCCGGGTTCGATGCTCAGGTGAGGTATGCCTCATCTGACACGACCCGGTACGGGCATGTGTCGTATATGTCGCCAAGTCCTTGGCCGGCGTTCAAAAATGTACAAGTTGAAAACGTATTGAAAATACTGTGTAAAGCCGGTTTTGGCCTTTTGTTCCGGTTCTGTTCGTTCAAATTTGTCAGCATTTACAACTTCCTGAAATAGTGCATTTGTTGGAGTGAATCCGCCAAACCGCTTGAAGATAAGGGGTTGCCGATTTTCTGTGTGTTCAGGTATAACACTTGCAGTGCTTTGACGTCTATTCCCGGTGCTCGTTAGGCGTATTTTCTATAAAGGCTGCATGGACCTGCCCGTAAACATACTGATAATCGATGATGAACGGGGTTCCCGGGAATCACTGAGGATGATCCTCAAGCATTCCTACAACGTCTTCACTGCCGACAGCGGCCAGGAAGCACTGGATATCATCCGTCAAGTTCCCATTGATCTCGTTACTCTTGATCTCAGGATGCCGGCAATGAACGGCAGCGATGTCCTCAGAGAAATCAAAAACTGCAATCCGGATATAGATGTGGTCATCGTTACCGGGTACGGTACCCTGAAGTCAGCGACGGAGGCGATACGTTTTGGTGTTTTCGACTATATCCTGAAACCGTTCAATGTTGCCGACATCATGTCCGTAGTCAAACGCTCAGTAGAAAAACGGCATTTCGATCAAAGACAGAAAGACATCATAAAGGACCTCGGGAATATATGTGACGGGGATGGTACCGGACGCAAGGTCGATGCCGAATCGGGCAGCGACGATCTGTTTATGTCCATCGAAAAGGTGATCTCCCGATCGGCGCCGGACTTGAGGAGGGATACGGCTTCAGTTGACTATCTGGAGTTTGTCAGGGTACTGGGAGCTACGCTGGAGAGCAACGATCCCTATACCCATGGGCATTCGGACCGGGTGCACCATTACGCGATTATGCTGGCGCATCACCTTGGTTTCAAAGGCAGGCAGGCGGAGGAGATTCAGATTGCCGCTTTTTTGCATGACATAGGGAAGATAGGGGTCACGAACAAGTGCATCCAGAAGGGTGAAAAACTTACCGATATCGAAAAGGCGCTGGTGCGTGAGCATCCGGAAAAGGCGATTGACCTTGTGGGACCGTTAAAGCTGGCCCCTTCGATCCTTTCCATCATCAAGCATCATCACGAGCGCTATGACGGCAAAGGCTACCCCGCGGGGCTGGCGGGAGACCAGATACCGATAGCGGCGAGGATCATAAGCGTTGCCGATGCCTATGATGCCATGACCTCCGACAGGCCCTATCGAAAAGCACTTCCGCAGGAAGTGGTGATTTATGAACTGCTTGACGGCAGCGGCAGCCAGTTTGACCCGTTCCTGGTCGACAGGTTCGTCGCCCTCATCCGCTCGGATGACTTTGTCCCGCCTTCAAGGGCCGCCGTACTGTTGTAGCCGCTATCCTTCCCCGACAAATTTTGTAAATATCGTCCGTATGCCACCGGTGACGGCAAGATAGTCTTCTACCACTCTGTCCGCGCCGTCTGCCTCCGCATACCCAAGGCGCCTGGCCAGCAGCTCCATTTTTGTTCTGTTACCCGTCGGCAGGACCGAGGTGGCTATTCCCGTTATCTTTATCTTCCCTTCCATCCGCCTGAGGAACAGGTACCCCTCGGTAAGCAGCGTCGTCTCCTGTTCGGACAGGAGTCCGTGGTCCCCTGCCAACCTGATGGCCTGAAGGGTGGAGGGGGCGATGATGCAGGGCTTCGCCTTTCCATGCCGGAGCTGGAGGTACTGGGCGAGAAACTCGACGTCGACCATACCTCCAGGCCCTGTCTTAAAGTTGTATCCGTCGGAGGATCGCCCCAGTTCGTCCTCCATCCTTTTCCTCATCTGGCTGACCTTTTCTTCGAGGTCGGGTAGTTCGGCAGTCAGCGCCACGGATTCCCTTACCAGGCTACGCAGCCTGTCTATCAATCCCCGCTTGCCTGCCACAACCCGTGCCTTCAGAAGGGCCTGTCGTTCCCAGACATCCGCACCGCCCGGTTCAAGGAAATAGCGGGTCAGCGTCTCCATTGAGGTGGCAAGGGGACCCTTGCTGCCGCCGGGGCGGAGGCGTGCGTCTATTTTGTAGGCAATCCCTTCCCGTGTCATCGTAGTGAGATGGGACATGAGGCGATTGGCCACTCTCGAATAAAACTCATGGTCGACAATGGTCCCCAGGCTCCCTCCCGTTGTCTCGCCGCTTTTTTCATAAATAAAGATGATGTCGAGGTCCGAGCCGTAGGAGAGCTCCCGGCCACCCAGTTTCCCGAGGCCAACGACGCAGAACTCGCCTCCTGAAGGGGCGCCGTATCGCGCCGAGGTTTCTTCCCATGCAAGACTCAGCGCGGCCTCGGCGCAGGCTTCCGCAAGCCGGGTAAGACCGCGGGTTGTCTCCTGAAAAGGGGCATCTCCCATGAGATCCCGGAGGCCGAGGCGGATCTCTTCCAGGTTTTTGAAGCGACGGATAGCGTCTATCCTGGACGCAATGTTGTCGTGCATGGCGATCATCTCGGACAACTCACTCACCAGGCCCCGCCTGCTTCGGGAGGCAACAGCCGGGTTAAACCTGAGCATCGGCTCGACGATTTCCGGCCTCGAGATGATAATCCTTGAGAGGTATTCGCTGTCGCTGAACAGGGTCAGTATCGGTTCCAGTATGCGGGGGTTGTCGGCAAGGAGTGAGTAGAGCGTTCCCCTGGCCCCCATGCCCGAGACAAAGGCCTCAAAGTTGTTGAGGGCCTGGTCGGGGTCGGG
>JAOUDF010000317.1 GCA_029859385.1 Nitrospirota bacterium | reverse complement strand
ATGGTTGATTATCTCTGCGATGTCCTTGTGCAGGAAGGGCTCGCCTTCGCCCGCGTACATGACTGATTTCAACCCGAGCCTTCCCATCTCGGTTAATCGCGTTTTTAGAATTCCGGTATCGAGGCTTCTGGGGTTGTACTCCATGTAGTCCAGGGCGCAGTACGTGCAACGGTGATTGCACGCCCCAATGGGGGATATTTCAGCGTATATGGGAAAAACATCCTCGCCGCGCTGCCATCTGGCAACACGGTCTACGTGAAAGATGAGTTTATGGCTGTCTATGCGAAACTCGTCCAAGCTTTGCACCTCTGTTATTTACGCGCACACTGAGAGCGAGCCGCGTTTATCACAACCTTTACATGATAACATATAGTTTTATGACAAACAATCTTAATACTTGAATTTTCCGTGGAATTCACAATAAACAACACGCGCTCCTCGATCCGGCCCGTGTCTTTGGATGCAACTCTTTAACCCTGTCCTTTTAGCAATCGCAACGCAAACCGAGAAGAAAAAATTTGAATTGTCATTATAAAATGCGTTATTATGGCAATGCTCAGTATATATGGTAAATAAACTGAAGACCGTGACTTTTGTGGGGGTTGAAATGAACCATTTCAAGGGATTGCTTTTAGTCGTGGCCGTGATATTCGGGTGCGTATTTACTATTAATGCGGCAACCGCCGCTTCGACGTCGGACGACGTGAAAAAGGGCGAGGCCGTCTATAACGCCAAGTGCGCAAAATGCCACGGGGCAAAAGGCGTCGGGACGAAGTCCGGTCCGCCGCTTATCCATAAATTCTACCATCCGAACCATCATTCGGACGTGTCGTTTTACTGGGCGGTTGAAAGAGGGGTGAGGGCGCACCATTGGAATTTCGGAGATATGCCGAAGGTCGATGGGGTTAGTAAGGACGATACCGCTTTAATCATCAAGTACGTGCGCGCGATTCAAAAGCAGGCCGGCCTTTTTTAAGCACTGGTCGGCTACCTTTTCGGAAAACAATTGACACGATTTTCTTATGACGTTAATATGACCTCTTTGTAGTCAGACCCGCACCTTCGGACGAATATTGCCTCGTTTAACGCTGAAAAGTCGCTATATCCCGTAATTCTACTAATATTTAACAAGGCAATATTCAATGAAACGCCCGGCGATCTTCTTATATATAAATCTTTTGATAATTATCTTTGCTTTTGTAGCGTCATGCGGCAACGGTTCGAGTCCCGTTGAGACCGCTTCGACGCCGGAAAAGGGTAACTTCAGCGCCATGAGTTCAACGGCGCAAAAGTCAGTTACCTCGTCCGGTTTCAAGATAACGGGCAGGATTAAATACGGCGCAGAAGGGCTTTATGGGGCGCAGGTCGATTTGACCGGGGATATAAGCGCGAAAGCGCTGACGAACTCAAGCGGAGAATTTTCATTTGACGGTTTGCCTAACGGACGCTATACGCTTACGCCTTCAAAGACCGGTTTTACTTTTAACGCGCTAAATGCGGTCGCAACGGTGGACAATGCCGATATTTCTTCCATGATTTTTGTCGCATCTGCCTACGAGGAAACGGGACACAGTCTCTCCGGCAGTATAACCTCCGATAACGCGCCGTTAACGGGCGTGTCAATCAAGCTCGGCGGCGCAGCGAGCGCCGTTTTAAACAATAATATCGACGCAACCGCCGGCTACGCAATAGAAGGCCTTGCAGACGGCACATATTCTCTTACCCCTTCAAAGCCCGGGTATGTTTTTTTTCCGGCATCGGTCGCTGTCTTCGTAAAAGGCAGGGATATATCCGGTATAGATTTTGCGGGCGCTCCTGTTTCAACACCAACATATAAATTATCGGGCCGGGTTTCCTTTGGCTCTGTCGGATTAAACGGGGCGATAATCAGGCTAAGGGGGCCGGTAAACGGGGCGACCGTTACGGACCGCGGCGGCAATTTTTCAATACCTTATCTGCCGGACGCCGATTACGCGATAAGCGCGTCCATGTCCGGTTACGTCTTTACTCCGGAAGAAAGGCGCATTTCGATAAAGGGTTCAGACGTGGCAGGGGCCGACTTTAACGCCTCGGGGGCGGGCTATACGGTCTCCGGCAGGGTCCATTACCCGCAGTGCCCGGAGTGCATCGTTCAGGGCGTAACCGTTACCTTGAATACCGATCCGCCCGTTTCATCAATAACCGGAATAGACGGTCTGTATAATTTCAAGAATCTACCGAGCGGCGTTTATACCGTAACGCCCGATAAGTCGGGCGTTCAGTCGGTTTTCCTGCCCGCGAGCAAGGCCGTTCATGTGGATTATGAAAATGTCGTTGATGCGGATTTTGCCGTCAATAAGGCTTATTCGGTTGCAGGCTTAATAAGTTATGCAGGGGCAAAGACCGGCAGGGTATACGCCGGCCTCTATTACTCGGATACGAACGAGGCCGCCTATTCCGGCACGAGCGTTGCCGGGCCGGGCCCGTTTAGTGTGCGCGGCGTTAGCCCCGGCAATTACCGTCTGTGCGCGTGGATGGACACGTTAGGCATGGGAAGAAGGAATATCGTCGGTCCG
>JAOUDF010000075.1 GCA_029859385.1 Nitrospirota bacterium | reverse complement strand
CCTGATCGTCGACTTCCGCGACAACCACGCCGGAATGGCCCAGGAAATCGAACAGGCCGTCGCGAAGAAAGACACTGAAACCGCCTTGTCCCTTGTTCATGCCCTCAAGGGGATAACGGCGAATATCTCTGCCGTCGACCTTTCGGAGGCGACAAAGGCGCTCGAAACTGCCATCAAGGATGACAAAGCTGAACTGATCCCCTCGATGATTACCCGTCTCGGAGAGGATATGGCCGATATTGTTGAATCAGCGGCCCTCATCGAAACGGCGCAGGGGAGAGCAAGGACGGAAACAGTTGTCTCGCCGATGGAGAGAAATCGACTGCGCCGACTGGCGGTAGCCCTCACGACAAGCCTGCGCCAAAACGACATGCAGTCATTGGACCTTGCCGGGCAGATCGTGGCTGCCGTCGCTGACATCCCTGGTCGCGACCTGGTCCTGACTTTACAAAAAGAAGTAAACCGGCTCGATTTCAGAAGGGCTGAAAAGACCCTGGAACAGCTGGTGAAATCCCTGAACCTTCCCTGAAGAGGCACTCCATGACAGAGGGCGTCGGAAAAGCACGTATCCTAATTGTAGACGACATGCCGCAGAATATACGGCTATTGCACGATACGCTGCGTGACGACTACCGGACCTTCTTTGCCACCAATGGTGAGGAGGCCCTCAGGACAGCTGCTGAGGTCTCTCCGGACCTTGTCCTTCTCGACATTATGATGCCGGAAATGGACGGTTATGAAGTCTTTCGCCGAATGAAGGAAGACCCGCTGCTGAAGGACATCCCTGTCATATTTCTCACCGCCATGGAACAGGAAGAGCACGAGACGACCGGGCTGCAGATGGGAGCGGTCGACTATCTGACAAAACCGTTTAATCCGTCCCTGATAACGCTGCGGGTGAAGAACCAGATTGAGCTGAAGGTGCAGCGGGACATGCTGGCTGAACTGGCAAACCTGGACGGATTGACCGGCGTGAAGAACCGGCGCGCCTTTGACGAATATCTCCGCCGGGAATGGCTCAGGGCTGTTCGCTACCGCCATCCGGTATCACTCCTTATGATCGATATCGATAACTTCAAATGCTTTAACGATCATTACGGGCATGTGGCCGGTGACGACTGTCTGAAAACGGTCGCCATAACCATGGTAAAAACCATTGAGCGACCCTCCGACCTCCTGGCCCGATACGGCGGCGAAGAGTTCGCCTGCCTGCTCCCCGAAACCGCCAGCGACGGAGCATTGAGGGTAGCCCACAGGATGCGGGAAAACATCGTGTCGCTCAATATTCCTCATGCATATTCTGACGTATCCGACGTCGTGACCGTAAGCATCGGCGTGGCCACCGCATTTCCGTGCCGCGAAATGCCCCCCGAACTTCTGATCAAGACCGCCGATGACCAGTTGTATGACGCCAAGAGGACCGGACGCAACCGAGTCCTCGGTACTGAGGTCGGACTGCCGCAATAGGAAGGTCCCGTCATCTATTTTTTCATAACCGAAAGGGTGATAAACCATGAATCGACTGATACTCATCGCCATAACGGCGACATTGATTGCCGCGTCTCCTGCCCTTGCCGGACCGCTCGACATACTCAAGGGGCTGCCCGGCACAGGGACCAAGGGCGGAGAGCTTCTCAAAGACCTCGGCTCTGCCAAGGGGACCTCCCTGAGCGAAGAGAAGATCATATCAGGTCTGAAAGAAGCACTGAAGGTCGGCACCGAAAAGACAGTGAACCTCACCGGCGTCACCGACGGTTTTTTCAAGAACGAGGCCATCAAGGTACTGATGCCGGAGAAGATGAAGACCGTCGAGAAAGGATTGCGTGCCCTGGGTTTTGACGCACAGGTGGACGAATTCATCCTGAGCATGAACCGCGCTGCCGAGAGCGCCGCACCGAAGGCAAAGGAGATATTCTGGGGCGCCATAAAGGAGATGAGCTTCGACGACGCCCGCAAGATTTACGGAGGCGGCGACACAGCGGCAACGGAATATTTTCGGGAGAAGACTTCCGGCAAGCTCAAGGAGGCCTTCAAGCCGATGGTGGACAAATCGCTGAACGAGGTGGGCGTTACCCGGCAATACAAGGAACTGATGGGGATGGCGAAGACCATCCCTTTTCTGAAGACGGAAGATTATGACGTCGACAACTACGTGCTCGACAAGTCGCTGAATGGCCTGTTCCACATACTGGCGGAACAGGAAAAGCAGATCCGCACCGACCCGACGGCCAGGGTGACGGACCTGCTTAAAGAGGTGTTTGGCCTGTGAAGCAGGCTGAAGACTGAAGCCCTAAGACTGAAGGGTCAGACGAAGGTCTGAGGCATGGAGTGGCGGGCCTGTGTTGATTTACCTTCAACCTTCAGCCTATCCACCTGCCTTTAATTCGAGCGCCAGTCGTAGCGGCTGGCCCTGCGGCCCCCCGAAGGCTTCGAGGCGGTGCTGCCGCCGTTGCCGCCGGATGAGTAGCCGGGCCTCCCCGACCGTCCTGACCTGCTCTGGTCATCTCCCAGCCCGGGGCGACGGTTGAACTCCGGCCTTCCGGCACGGGCAGCGCGGTCACCTCCGGAGCGCCCTCTGCCGGTGGCAATCGGTGCCGGAACCTCCGAAGGATCGGGTTCGAACCCTGCAATCACTTCCTTCGGGATGTCGCGCTTGAGCAGTCGCTCGATATTCCTGAGCATGATCCGTTCATCGACGGAGACCAGCGAGATGGCATGTCCGGAATTCCCTGCCCTGCCCGTCCTTCCGATGCGGTGGACGTAATCCTCCGGCACGTTGGGAAGGTCGTAGTTGACCACATGAGGCAGCAGATCGATATCGATGCCGCGAGCCGCCACGTCGGTAGCAACCAGGACCCTTACCCTGCCGTCCTTGAACGCCTTGAGCGCCCTGGTACGCTGGGGCTGGCTCTTGTTGCCGTGGATGGAGTCGGAGACGATCCCGGCCCGGTCGAGCTGCTGCGACAGGCGGTCGGCGCCGTGCTTGGTGCGGGTAAAGACCAGCACCTGCTTCATGTCGTGCACCGTCACCAGATGGGCCAGCAGGTCGCGCTTGCGTTCCCTGCCTACGGGATACACCACCTGCTTTACCGTCTCGGCGGCCGTATTGCGGCGGGCAACCTCGACAAGGGCGGGGTTGTGCAGCAGCGAATCGGCCAGGGCCTTGATTTCGTCGGCGAAGGTAGCGGAGAAGAGAAGGTTCTGTCTCTTGGGGGGCAACAGCGCCATTACCCTCTTGATGTCGTGAATGAACCCCATGTCGAGCATGCGGTCGGCTTCGTCCAACACCAGGATCTGTATCCTGGAAAGATCGACGGTCCGCTGCTGCACATGGTCAAGCAGGCGGCCCGGCGTAGCCACCAGGATGTCGATCCCTTTGCGCAGAGCCTGTATCTGGGCGTTGATGCTCACGCCGCCGAAAACAACGGCGGACCTGAGCGGCAGATAGCGGCCGTAGGTCTGAACGCTGTCGAAGACCTGTTGAGCCAGTTCGCGGGTCGGCACAAGGACGAGGGCGCGGGGATGCCGCCTTCCCTTGATACCGTTGGCGGAGTTGTCGGCACTCAGACGGTGCAGAAGCGGCAGGGTAAAACCGGCGGTCTTGCCGGTGCCCGTCTGGGCCCCTGCCATGATGTCGCGTCCTTCGAGGACGACGGGGATGGCCTGGGCCTGGATCGGCGTAGGTTCGGTATACCCCTGATCGGCCACAGCCTTAAGAATTCCGGCGGAGAGGCCGAATTGTGAAAAAGACATGGTGATGTCCCTCCTGGATCATCCTGCCGAAATACTCTCTATTCGGACCCGGTTCAGGTAGATTTTATACTGAGTTGTGAAAAGTGAAGGTTTAACGGATAAACCATGAAGAGTTGCAACGCAGACCGGATTATGCGAGAACAAATCTAACGGAGCGAACCATACGCTAAAGAAACAGCAATGTCAAAGATAAAATGACACAAAGAGGCCAAACATGACTTCCACACCCCAATTCCCCTGGGCCAATACCGATAATCTCGACGACGCCGAGTTCGTCATCATCGGCGTGCCCGATGAAGGCGGCTCTCATGCCCATCGCTCCGGCGCATGGCAGGCCCCCGACACCATCCGGCGCGTGGCCCACGAGCGGGAGGTCTTCGAGCGGGCCGGGATACGGAGCATATCGCTGCCGGGCAAAAACGCCGCCCAGCGAAGGATATTCGACTATGGCAACGTAGCAAAGGCCGACATCAGGCATCTGGTCGAAGACCTGGTCCGGAGAGGAAAGATACCCGTCACCATGGGCGGCGATCACTCCATTACCGCCGAGATCCTCAAGGGGATCGATGCGGTGCGGCCGGTGAACATCGTCTACTTCGACGCCCACCCCGACTTTGTCTGCTCATCCCGGGAGTATTACGGCTCCGTGGTCTGTGATATTTCGGAATATAAAAACGTCCGTTTCTCCTCCAGCGCCGAGATCGGCATCCGCGCTCCCGAGCCGGAAGAGTTGGAAAACCTGCTGCGGAAGAACCTGCTGGTCATCAGGCCGCTGGAGCTGGAGGAAAAAGGTGCGGCCCAGATATTCCGCGAGCTGAAGGAGCGGGTAAAGGGCGACCTCTACATATCCTTCGACATGGATGCCGTAGACCCGGCCTTCGCGCCGGGAGTGGCAGTTCCCGTGCCCGGCGGCATCAGCAGCAGCAAGGCCCTCTACCTGGTGGAGGAACTGGCCGGACTGGGGCTCATCGGCATGGACGTCATGGAGGTATGCCCCCCCTGCGACCTGCAGGACATGACCTCCCACCTCGCCTCCCGCCTGATGATGGCGGCCATCTGCGGGGCGGTTAACCCATCACCCTGAAAATCAACGAGAACGCTGGAAACGCTTTTCTTCCGGTGTTTTTATTTTGCTATTGACATTGACTTTCAATTTCCATAAACTAGCTTCGACTATCGACGAAAAGCGCATGCCGTGTCCATCAATTGAAAACGGATTTCAATTTCTTTAGGGGTACCGCCATTAACGGAGGTAACATGGGAACAGGCATTCTTATCTTTACGGGTATCGTAACTGTCGCGGAACTGGTTGTCCTCTCGGGACACCTCTGGCATTTGGCTGAACGAAGAAAACGGAGGAAACGGTCATGATGGTCGCCGCAGCCGCTGCTATCTCGGGTTTTACCGCACTGGTCACCGCCTATGCGTTCAGATGCTTCCCTGAACGCCGGAAATTGAAAGTAGCCCTGGACATGATGCAATCAAGGAAGAATAAGCCCTTGCCCTGTGATGAATGTCGCGGAGGTTCGTCAAGAAACGACCGTCGACCTTGACTTTATGGCATCTGCCGTTATTTTGATAGGTACGAACCTTCATAGGGAATACCGCTTAAAGAACCTTGAAAGGGCCTCAAAATGCGTACTCAGGAGAGCAGACCCTTTGCAAACAGACTGATCTCCGAAAAAAGCCCCTACCTCCTCCAGCATGCCTACAACCCTGTTGACTGGCACCCGTGGGGTGAAGAAGCCTTCGAGAAGGCGCGGGCCGAGGACAAGCCCATTTTTCTCTCCATCGGCTACTCCACCTGCCACTGGTGCCATGTCATGGAGCGGGAGTCGTTCGAAGACGCCGAAGTAGCGGCTCTGATGAACGACGCCTTCGTCTCCATAAAGGTCGACCGGGAGGAGCGGCCCGATATCGACGGCGTCTACATGACCGCCTGTCAGCTCATTACGGGCCGTGGCGGATGGCCGCTCACCATCATCATGACCCACGACAAAAAGCCGTTCTTTGCCGGAACCTACATCCCGAAGGAGAGCCGGTTCGGTTACACGGGAATGATGGAACTGGTCCCGCGGATAATGGAGTTGTGGCATAACGACCGGAACAAGATCACCGTCAGCGGAGACCGCGTCGCCGATGCCCTGAGGCATGAGGCGGAACAATCCGCCGCCAGAGAGTTGGGCATCCCCACCCTGAATGCCGCGGCCGCCCAGCTCGAAATGCGGTTCGACCAGGAGCACGGCGGATTCGACGACGCCCCCAAGTTTCCCAACCCGTCCCACCTCCTCTTCCTGCTCCGGCACTGGAAGCGGACCGGCAGGGAAGGCTCCTTGCTTATGGTTGAAAAGACGTTGCGGGCTTTCCGTAGCGGCGGTATCTATGACCATCTTGGATTCGGTATTCACCGCTATTCCACCGACGCCCGGTGGCTCGTCCCTCATTTTGAGAAGATGCTCTACGACCAGGCTTTTGTCGCCATGGCTTTTATCGAAGCGTGGCAGGCCACCGGCAATGCGGCATATGGCAACACGGCACGGGAGATTTTTACCTATGTAATGCGAGACATGACATCGCCGGAGGGCGCCTTCTTTTCAGGGGAGGATGCTGACAGCGAAGGGATCGAGGGGAAGTTTTACCTCTGGACCGCCGATGAGCTTCGCGCAATTCTCGGCGCAGAAGATTCAGCCGTAGCCATGGAGGTATGGAATGTCGCCGAAGACGGCAACTTCGCCGACGAGGTCTCGCATCAAAAGACCGGTGGAAACATCCTCCACCTCACCCGATCTCTTGAATCGCTCGCGAAGAAGATGGGGCTTTCCCAAAACCAGCTCTCAGAGCACATCGAAACCATCCGCGAAAAACTCCTCGCCGCCAGAGAAAAGCGTATCCGTCCCGGCCTCGACGACAAGGTCCTCACCGACTGGAATGGCCTCATGATCGCTGCCCTCGCCAAGGGGGCTCAGGCCCTCGACGCACCCGAATACGCCATGGTCGCGCAAAAGGCTGCCGACTTTATTCTTACAACTCTGCGGAGGCCCGACGGAAGGCTCCTGCACCGCTACCGCGATGGCGAAGCCGCTATCACGGCGCACCTCACCGACTACGCCTTTTTCGTATGGGGGCTCATCGACCTTTATGAAGCCACCTTCGAAACGCAATATCTCAAGGCCGCCCGCGACCTCACCCGCGATATGCTGACGCATTTCAGGGACAGTGAGAACGGCGGTTTTTATTTCACTCCCGACGACGGTGAAGAACTACTGGTACGGAAAAAGGAGATATTCGACGGCGCGCTCCCCTCGGGTAATTCAGTGGCCATGCTCAACCTGCTTCGTCTGGCCCGGATGACGGGTGATACTGACCTGGAGGAAAAGGCGGCCAAGACTGCACGGGCATTTTCCGGCGATGTGGCAAGGGTTCCGTCGGGATTTACTCTCTTCCTCTCGGCCCTCGACTTTGTCTTGGGGCCTACGAGTGAAGTTGTTGTCGCAGGAGACGCGGGGCAAGATGATACCAACGCGATGCTTAAGGCATTGCGAAGACATTTCGTGCCAAACAAAGTGGTACTCATGCGGCCGACGCACGATGAATCGGCCATAGTTGACATTGCCCCCTTTGTGCGGGAGATGCGGTCCGTCGACGGCAAGGCAACGGCCTATGTGTGCCGTAACTTCAGCTGCGCAGCACCGACGACGGATGCAAGAAACGTTGACGCGTTAATGACTAATCTGAAATAGAAACCACCAAGCCTATTTCTTCAGTGTACGGACATAGCCGAGGACGTCCGCCAGCTGCCCATCGCTAAGTTCCGGGCCGCCGCCATAGGGAGGCATCGACATGCCGCCGGGGTTGCCAGGGTTGTCGACACCGTTTTTTATGCTCTCCAGGAGCGGCGCGTCGTCCTTGTCCATCCTCTCACCGTTTGAGAAAACCGGTATGCCCGGTATCTCCGTTACCCCATCCATCCCGTGGCACGAAGAGCAGATACCGTCGAATATCTTCTTGCCTTCCGCCTGGTTTCCCGCTGCCATAGCCGATGTACCGCCGATTAGAATTACCCCTGCGGCAATACCGAAGACTGCAAAGCCCCGCTTTCCTGGATTCATTAGAATACCTCCCTGAAAAAGTAGGATTGATCCCGTTACTGCCAACCTACGCCGCCTCTGCCATCTGCCTCCCCAAGAGACGCACCTCCCGCTGCGGGAAGGGTATTGAAATATCATGCGTACGGAACTGCTCGACGATCTCCCGGTAGAGTTCGGCCTGGGCATCGATAAAGTCAGGGATCTCCACCCACGGCTTCACCGAGACGGTAATGGCCGAATCATCCAGCATGGTGACGCCCACCAAAGCTGACGGTTCCTTCAGCACCCGCGGGTTTTTATCGAGGACGCCCCTGATTATCTCCATTGTCCGGCCCAGGTCCGAGGCATAGGCGATACCAACGCTGAGGTTGAGTTGACGCATGGTACCGTAGTTGTGGAGGATCTCCCCGATGACCTTCCGGTTGGGGATCACGACCCGGGAATGGTCCGCATGTTCGAGGACGGTGGAGAAGATATCGATGGCTTTGACCTGTCCGTAGACATCCAGCAGTTCGATGTACTCCCCCACACGGTACGGTTTGGTGAAGATGATGGTCAAGCCGGCCATGACGTTGCCCAACACCCCCTGGAGGGCAATGCCGACCCCGATGCCGGCCACGCCAAGCCCCGCAACAAGCGGCGCTATCTTGACGCCGAACTGGTCGAGGGCAACCAGCAGGGCAAATATGAAGATAAGACCTTTGACTATGCGGACCAGCAGCAACCTGACCGGCGGCTCCATCTCCCTCTTTTCGAGCCAGCCCCGGGCGAGATTGCCCACCCAGTTGGCAATGATTGCGCCGACGGCGAGAACGATCAGGGCGCCGGCGATCTGCATGCCATACCCTATGAGAAGCTCTATGGGGATATCTTTTAGCGACATGGCGTATTCTCCTCCTGCGGGTTTGTGGGAATGGACGGAATGACGGGATATTGACAGAATTATACCACCCGACAGACCGCTTTTTGCTAAAATGCGTCAGATCATTGCCCGAGGAAACCATGATACTCCTTGCCAGAATTTATGAACAATCTTCGCCGGCAGGTATCAACTCAACGCGCCTCATATCGGCCTTTAAAATTCCCGGGAACCCCCGTGCGGTTAACTTGAAGAAGGAGAGCAGTCAGCATGGCATTACTTGCCTTACAGGGAATTTCGGTAAGTTTCGGCGGCCCGTCGCTGCTGGAGGGCGCGGACCTTCAGATAGAGAAGGGCGAACGTATCTGCCTCGTCGGGCGTAACGGTACGGGGAAATCGACCTTGATGCGGCTCATCGCCGGGGAGATCACCCACGACGCCGGGGAGATTATTCGTCCGCAGGGGGTGCGGATCACCATGCTGGAGCAGGAGGTGCCGCAAGGGCTTTCCGGGACGGTGTTCAATGTGGTCGCCGGAGGACTCAAAGGGAGTGAGCTGCTGGCCGCCTATCACCGGGTGAGCGTACAACTGGCCGTTGACGGCAGCAGCGCGTTAATGGAAGAGCTGGAGCGGATTCATCACGCCCTCGAGGCGGCGGGCGGATGGGACTCCCAGCAGCAGGTCGAAACCGTCCTTACCCATCTCGACCTGCCCGCGGACGAAGATTT
This sequence comes from Nitrospirota bacterium, assembly GCA_029859385.1. Classification (GTDB taxonomy): domain Bacteria; phylum Nitrospirota; class JAOUDF01; order JAOUDF01; family JAOUDF01; genus JAOUDF01. The sequence continues at coordinate 1,045 of JAOUDF010000075.1, read as the reverse complement.
TTCAACCCTCTCCGGAGGGATGAAGCGCCGGGTGCTGCTGGCCAGGGCGCTGGTCTCCCAGCCCGACCTCCTGCTTCTGGACGAGCCGACCAACCACCTGGACATCTCCTCCATCGGCTGGCTCGAAGAGTTCCTCCTGGGCTTCGGCGGCGCGCTCCTCTTCATCACCCACGACCGGATGCTGCTTCAGCGGCTGGCCACCCGTATCGTCGAGCTTGACCGGGGACGGCTTACCAGCTGGCCGGGGAACTATGCCACTTACCTGGAACGCAGACAGGCGGCGCTGGAGGCCGAGGCAAACCAGCAGGCCCAGTTCGACAAAAAGCTGGCAAAGGAAGAGGCGTGGATCCGCCAGGGGATCAAGGCCCGGCGCACCCGTAACGAAGGCCGGGTACGGGCGCTGAAGACGCTGCGCGAGGAAAGGCGGCAGCGGCGTGAGGTCACCGGCCATGTTCGGATGCAGATACAGGAGGCCGAGCGCGGCGGCAGGCTGGTGATCGAGGCCGAGGGGGTAAGTTACCGGTACGATGAGCAGCCCGTCATCGCCGATCTTTCCACCACCATCATCCGGGGCGACCGGATAGGGATCATCGGCCCCAATGGTTCGGGCAAGACCACGCTGCTGCGCCTTTTGCTGGGAGATCTGGAGCCACAGACAGGGAGCATCCGCCACGGCACGCGGATGGAGGTCGCCTACTTCGACCAGCTTCGCGCCCAGCTCGACGACGAAAAGAGCGTGCTCGACAACGTGGCGGAGGGTACCGACTATGTCACCATCGGCGGCAACCAGCGGCACGTCATCGGCTACCTGCAGGACTTTCTCTTCTCACCGGAGCGGGCGCGCACACCGGTAAAGGTCCTCTCCGGCGGCGAGCGCAACCGCCTTCTGCTGGCGCGCCTCTTCACCAAGCCGTCAAACGTGCTGGTGCTCGACGAACCCACCAACGACCTCGACGCCGAGACCCTGGAGCTGCTGGAGGAGCTGCTTATGGACTATCAGGGGACGCTGCTGGTGGTAAGCCACGACCGGGCCTTTCTCAACAAC
>JAOUDF010000316.1 GCA_029859385.1 Nitrospirota bacterium | reverse complement strand
ACTTGACCCTCGTCCTTACCGGCGGTTTGATCTTCCTGTTGCCGCGCTTGTTCATTTTAATCATAGTCTTTAAACCGCCTCGTTCGAAAAACCCGTTCGCTAAGCCTTGTCAAGGCCCGCGCAATTCAAAAGCTCCGCAGCCATCGCCCCGAAGTCCAGCCCGGCCTGCCCCGCCGCCATCGGGAATATGCTCAACTCCGTCATGCCAGGCACGGTATTCACCTCGAGCACGTATGGCACGTTCATTTTGGATAGCATCACGTCAACCCTCGCCCCGCCGGCGCAGCCCAGGACGCGATACGCGGCCAACGCCTCTTTCTGAACCCTTGCCTCTACCTTTTTGGCAAGCCTTGCCGGCACAACGTACTCCGTCTTGCCCTTTGTATATTTATGCTCAAAATCGTAGAAACCGTCCTTTGGCCGTATTTCCACCACGGGCAGGACCCTTCCGTCCATTATAGACACGGTAAGCTCGCGCCCCTCGACATAGCTTTCCGCAAAGACCTTGCAACCGTGCGCCCCCGCCTCCTTTATCGCGGCCGGAAGCTGGCTCTTTTTTCTGACTATCACCACTCCGATGCCGGAGCCCTGCGAAACCGGCTTTAAGACATAGGGCAGCTTAAGCCTCGGCCCCTTCTTATCGTCAAGCACCTCGTAGGCGGCGGTGGAAATCGCGTTATGCAGCATAACGCTCTTTGCCGTCACCTTGTCCATGCACATGGCCGAGGCGCGCACCCCGGAGCCCGTATAGGGAATCCCCATAACCTCTAAAAGCCCCTGAACGCAGCCGTCCTCGCCGTACCTGCCGTGCAGCGCGACAAAGGCGACCTCTATCTTTTCTTTTACCAGCCTACTCGCAAGGTCTTTGCCGGCGTCAACGGCAACGACGTCGTAGCCTCTGTCCTTTAATGCGCCGAGGATAGCCGTGCCCGTCTTTAAAGATATCTCTCGCTCCTCTGAGAGCCCTCCCATGATGACGCCCACGCGCCTGTCTTTATATTTGTTCGCCAACCGCTAATCCTCACCCACGACCTTTATTTCAGGCTCGAGCGTCACGCCCGTGGTGCCGTAAACGTTGTCTCGCACAAGGGCCATCAGCTGCAAAACATCCTTTGCCTTGGCCCCGCCAAGATTGACGATGTAATTACCGTGAATCTCCGAAATCTTCGCCTTGCCGATCTGTTCGCCCTTCAAACCCGCCTCGTCTATAAGCACACCGGCGAACTTTCCTGCCGGATTTTTAAAGATAGACCCGGCGTTCGGATGCGTTATCTTGCTCGTTGCCTTCCTCTTTTCCCTGAAATCGTTCATGCGCGCCCCAACGGAATCCGGCGTCGATTTGACGAAGCTCATGTGCGCGCGCGTGATGATGGCGCCCTTGGGGATCGCGGTCGACCGGTACTTGAAACCTATCTCCTTATTGGACAGAAAGCCCTTCCTGCCCTTCGCGTCCATAAACTCGACTCCGTCCACCACTTCCTTCATCTCGCTTCCGTAGGCCCCGGCGTTCATCAGCACGGCCCCGCCGACTGTCCCGGGGATGTTTGCTGAAAACTCCACGCCGGACAATCCTCGCTCCCTGCACTCTACGCACAGCTCCGCGAGCCTGACCCCGGCCCCTACGACGGCCTTCGATTCTTCCGTCCAGGTTATGTCCTTAAAACCCTCGGTCATGTTGATTACTATGCCCCTCATCCCGGCGTCGCGCACGAGTATGTTTGTACCGGCGCTCAGGATGTAGTACTGAAAATGCTTAGCCTCGGCGAAGGTGACGAGGTCTTTAAGGTCCCCTTCGTCCTTCGGAAAGGCCATCACGTCCGCAGGCCCGCCTATCTTGAATGACGTATAGTCCTTCATGGGGACGTTAAAGAGAACCTTACCCTTGAAGCGCCTGATAAAAAAGAGCGAATACTGTTCGGATTTACCGCCGGCCATCTATCCTCTCCCCTTTAATTTGTTTAGCAGCTCAAGTACCGCCGACCCGACCTTCCAGACGTCTCCCGCCCCGAGCGTTAACACCATGTCCCCGTCTTCTAGCTCGTCCGCCAAAAACCCCGGTATCTCGGAGACATCCTTTACAAACGACACATCCTTATGCCCGTAGGCCTTTATGCCCTCGTAGAGGGCCTGCCCGCCGACCGATTCTATGCGTTCCTCGCCCGCGGCGTACACTTCCGTAAGAACGAGTTTTTCCGCGTCGTTGAAGGCGCTCAAAAAGTCCTCGAAAAGATCCCGCGTCCTTGTGTACCTGTGCGGCTGGAATACGACGACCACCCGCTTGTCCCAACCCTTCTTCGCGGCGCGAAGAACGGCCTTTATCTCCTCCGGGTGGTGCCCGTAGTCGTCGACTACCATCACCCCTGCCGCCGTGCCCCTCAGGTGGAACCTTCTTTCCACCCCCGTAAAGCCCTCGAGCCCGGCCTTTATGTCCTTGAAATCTATTTCGAGTTCGCGCCCCACCGTAACGGCGGCCAACGCGTTATACACGTTATGCTCTCCCGGAAGGTTCAACGAAACTGAGCCGAGCCTCGATTTATTCACCCACACCTCGAAGGACGACTTCATGCCC
>JAOUDF010000315.1 GCA_029859385.1 Nitrospirota bacterium | reverse complement strand
CCGGCGGGCGCGACCCGTTCGTCGTCCTGTGGTTCGCCGTAGGCCCTAAAGGAGAAGTCTATTTCTACCGCGAATACTACGAACGCGAACTAAAAGGCATAAAAGAACACGCCGCGAATATCAGGGGATTTTCACGGGAGCGTATAAGGGACACCTACTACGATCCCTCGGCCACGCAGGTCGCCGAGGATTTAATGCTGGAAGGAATCACTTGCAACCCCGCCAATAACGAGCGTATGGCGGGCAGGCTCCGCGTCACCGAGTATTTGACGCCCACCGCCGAAGGCCATCCCCCGTACCCAATGCAAGGGAAGCCGAGAGAAAAAGAAAAATATCCGCATGTCTATTTCTTCAGCACGATGCGGGAGACATTCGAGGAAATCGCGTTTTTCCGGTGGAGAGACGAGAACATGAAAAAACAGGATCACCTCGAGGGGGAGAAGGAGCGCACGCAGGGCGACGACCACGCGATGGACTGCCTGCGCTACGCGCTCATGACGCGCCCCTCTCCCTCGAATATCGTAAAGAGAACGGTACCCGGTTCATTCGACTGGTACAGAAAGCAGATAACCAGCAGGCGGCGCAAAGGCGCGTTCATAGGGGTATAAATGAAAGAGAAAATAGAACGCTACAAAAAACTCATCAGCCTCTCACGGCGGCAGCGCGAAGAACTTTTCGACAAGTCGTTCAAGAAGAACAAGGAATATTACAGGGGGAACCAGTGGGGGGGGGAACTCGGAACACAGTACACCGACCTCACGGTCGATAACATCATTTACGCAAATATCTCGACCATCATCCCGTCCATCTCGATATCAAACCCGAAGATATTCGTCATTCCGACGAAAAAGCCGTACCCAGGCGAGGGCGGCGTGATGTTCGATACCGTCGGCGCGGCGGCGATCAAGGAAGTGATGCTCAACTACTACTACCGAAAGCTCCGCATAAAGCGCCAGGTGAGAAAGGTGCAGTACGACGCGCTTTTGGGCGGGTTCGGTGTCATCGAGATAGGGTACATCACGAAAACAGAAAAGTTCAGGGACGATCAGGTGAAAGAGGTTCACGAACTCCTGAAAGCGGATATGCCGTTTGCGAGAAGGATATCGCCGAACGATTTCCTGAAAGACCCGGAATCACGCGACCACCTTCTCGAAGATGCAGAGTGGGTCGCGTACCGATGGGTGAAGCGGCTTGAGGACTTGAAATCGGACGATAAATACAAAAACACGAAAACGCTGAAAACGAATTTTACCGTCAAAACGGACTATGCCTCGAAATCCGACAAGCAGGAATACGGCAACGGCGAGAGAGAGGATTTCGAACGCGTTGAGGGATGGACGATATGGGATAAGCGAGAAAAGACGCTCGTTGACGTGGTGGAAGAACACGACAAGCTCCTGCGGGAACGGGATTGGCCTCTCGATTTCGGAGACGGGTTCAACTGCGAGATACTTTATTTCAACGAGAATCCCGACGAACCGTTCCCGTTGAGCGATGTTGATATCTACATCGACCAGCAGGATGAACTGAATATCCTGCAATCGCTCCAAGTATCCCACGCAAAAAAAGTGTCTCAAAGAAAGTATATCGCAAAGGAATCGGCGTTCGATGAAACGGAACTCGACAAAATAGAGCGCGGGCCGGACGGCACGGTCGCCGTATCGAAAATCGACCCAGCGTCGGCCATCACCACGCTAAAGGACGCGGCGGTATCCCAAGACCTTTATCTTGCGATACAGGCGGTGAAAAACAATACGCGGCAGCTTTCGGGTGTCGCCGAGTTCGAGCAGGGCGGCGCGCAAAAGTTCGACACCGCGACGGAACCGAGCCTCATCCAAAGGGGCATCACCGTGAGGCGGCAGGACAGGCGCGATATTATCGAGGAGTTTGTCGTTCGCATCGTATCGAAGCTGGACAAGGTTATACAGCAGACGTTTTCCGACGACGAGCAGATACCGCTCCAAAGAGGCGATATCGAAATGCTCAAGGCGCGTGCGCCGCAAAAGCTCTCGCCCGCCGTCCCGAAACCGGAGATATTGAGCAAGATTGTCGGCCCGCAGGAGATTATGCCGTTCCTGCCGTGGCTGTCGATATCGAAGGCTGATATTCAGGGGGATTTCGATTTCGAGATCGAGGCCGGTTCAATGCAGCCCGTAAACGACGAGACAAGGAAAAGGGACATGATTGCGCTCCGGCAGATAATGGAAGGAAACCCGTATATCGACCCGCTCAAGGCGACAAGGATGGTACTCGAAACATTCAGGGTAAAGACCGATATCCTCAAGCCGGAACAGCAGGTCAAACAGGAACAGGCGCAGGCCAAGCAGATGGCGGTACAAAGCGAACTTGCGATGGACGCGCCCAAACGCCAGACCGACATTCAGAAAACACAGATGAAAGAGCAGGGCAAACTTCAGGTACAGCAGATGAAAAACGAAGGCGCGCTTATCTCGGAACTTGCGAAAAAATAATGCCTACCTACGAGTATCGGTGCGGCAAGTGCCGCAGGGAGTGGGAGGCGGTGCGCCGCATAGACGACCGGAACAGGGAAACGTGCTGCGGGAGGAGGG
>JAOUDF010000314.1 GCA_029859385.1 Nitrospirota bacterium | reverse complement strand
AAGTGAGCATGACCATCTCGCCGGGCTCCAAGCAGGTCCTTGACATGATATCGCTCAACAAGGGCTTATCGAGCATGATAGAGGCCGGGGCGCGCATACTTGAATCCGCATGCGGCCCGTGCATAGGCAACGGCCAGTCCCCGCCGTCCGCGGGCGTATCGCTTCGCACGTTCAACAGGAACTTCGAGGGCAGGTCGGGCACAAAGGACGCCAAGGTATTCCTCGTAAGCCCAGAAACCGCCGTTGCCGCCGCCATCTACGGCGTGGTCACGGACCCGAGAAAACTCGGCAAGTACCCCAAAATAAAGACGCCGAATACCTTCCTCGTCGACGATTCCATGGTAATAGCTCCGGCGAAGGACCCGTCGAAGGTGACGATATCGCGCGGCCCGAACATCAAGGAGCTTCCCAAGGCCGCACCGCTTGCCGACAGCCTCAAGGGCAGGGTACTCATCAAACTGGGAGACAACATCACGACCGACGACATCACCCCTGCCGGCACTTGGCTCAAGTACCGCAGCAACGTGCCTAAATACTCGGAATCGGTCTTTTCGGCAATCGACTCGAAGTTCCACGAAAAAGCCAAGACCGCGCACGGCGGATTCGTAGTGGGCGGAGAGAACTACGGGCAGGGATCGTCTCGCGAGCACGCCGCGCTGTGCCCGATGTACCTCGGCATAAAGGCCATCATAGCCAAGAGCTTCGCCAGAATTCACAAGGACAACCTCGTGAACTTCGGCATACTTCCGTTGACCTTCGCAAACCCGGCCGAATACGGCGAAATCAGCGACAACGACGACCTTGAACTCGTAAACGTCAAGGCGTCATTATCCTCCGGCGCCGAGGTTACGCTAAAGGACCACACAAACGGCAAGGAATTCAAGCTAAAGCACGGTTACTCGCCAAGACAGATTGAAACAATCATAGCGGGCGGAACCCTCAACTACACCAAGTCGAAGGGCAAGTAGCCTTTTCCTTTAAAACGCAAAAGGCCCTGCGCAATCAGCGCAGGGCCTTTTCTTTTCGACCGCTTTTAAGGCCGTCATAAACAAACAGTCTTGCCGTACACCCCTATTGACCTGTCATTTGCCTATCGCAACGACCCTTACCCGGCCGAACTTTTCTATTTCGGCCCTGTCAAGCCCGACCCGAGAATCCGCCTTTGCGCGACCTTTGCGGCTATTCAAAATAACGCAGGAGACCTCAAGCCCGTGAACCCTTGCGGCGTTTACGGCCATCAGGGCCTGATTTATGGCCCCGAGCCTGTCAGGAACGACTATGACCACAGGCAGCTTTAAATACCTCGCCAGCTGCGCGTTCGTCCTGTCCTTTGAAATGGGGGACAATATGCCGCCGGCCCCTTCAACAACGACAACGTCGTGCGAGGCGCTTATTTTTTCAAAGCACGCCCCGATCTTCCTGAAATCGATCCTTCTTTTCGATATCTTTTCCGCAATGGACGGTGAGATCGGCTGCGAAAATCTGTAAGGGTTTATAAGGTCCAGTTCCGCGCTTGTTCGGGATGCGGCCTTGAGCTTTAAGGCGTCCGCGGGAACCAACCCGGCGCCAATGGAGCTGCAGCCCGTTTCCACAGGCTTTAATACCCCGGCCTTTATGCCGCCCTGACGAAGTGCCCGGACGAGCGCGCATGAAAAATAGGTCTTGCCGACGCCCGTATCGGTAGCGGTTATGAACCAGCCACGCCTTTTCACTGCGCCCCCAGAACGGTTTCTACGGACGAGCTTATAGCCGATGTTATCTGCTTTAATTCCTTATCGGTTACCGAAAGGGGCGGCATTATTACGATAGTGTCTCCGAGGGGGCGTAGCAGAACTCCGTGCCTTCTCGCCTCGGCGCAAATGCGCGCGCCAATGCGTTCGGCCGCGCCGAAACGTTCTTTTGTCGATTTGTCCTTTACAAGCTCCACACCCGCGGCAAGCCCGCACTGGCGCACGTCCCCGACGTTTTTCATCGAAGACATCGGCCTTAGAAGCCCTGCCAGCAGCGTTATCTTTGGCCTTACCCTCTGCAAGACCTTCTCCTTGCGAAAAAGTTCGATGCTTGCAAGGGCCGCCGCACAGCCCAGCGGGTTGCCGGTGTAGGTATGGCCGTGAAAGAAGGCCTTGAACTCGTGGTAGCTGTCGAGAAAGGCCCCGTAGATCTCGTCCGTTGCAATGGTGGCGGCCAATGGAAGATACCCGCCGCTCAAGCCCTTTGCAAGACATATCATATCCGGTCTAACACCTTCCTTTATTGATGCGAAGTAAGCCCCGGTCCTGCCGAATCCGGTAGCCACCTCGTCGGCTATCAGGAGCACGCCATATTTCTTCGTTATCGAGCGGATTCCCTTATAAAAGCCCGCGGGCATAGTTATTATGCCGGCAGCCCCCTCGAAGAGCGGCTCGACGATACAGGCCGCGATCTCGTTATGCCTTTCTTTCATCATCGCCTCGAAGTCCTTAAGGCAGGCAAGGGCGCACCTTGGATGGGTTTTTTTAAGCGGGCACCTGTAGCAGTAGGGGTACTGCGCGCGTATCGAGTCGAACAAGAGGGGCTTGAAGGTGTCAACAAAAACGTCTAT
>JAOUDF010000313.1 GCA_029859385.1 Nitrospirota bacterium | reverse complement strand
AGGTCGGGGCTGATCCCTTCCCGGTCGCAGGCGAACATGGCGCCGCTCTTGCCGAAACCGGTAGCCACCTCGTCGGCGATCATCAGTACATCATACTTTGAGCAGAGCGTGCGGACGGCCCGCAGATAACCGGGGGGCGAGGTGAGCATGCCGGCGGCGGCCTGTATCAGCGGTTCGATGATAAGCCCCGCGATATCCTCGTGGTTTTCCCGCAGCACCTCATCGACGGCGTCGACGCAGGCCAGTTGTCCGGTCGCCTCGCAGGCGGCGTACTCCTTGCCGAAGGGGCAGCGATAGCAGTAGGGGGAGGCAACCTTAAAGGTGGAGAAGAGGAGCGGCCGGTACATGGCGTGGAAGAGGTCGATGCCGCCGAGGCTTACCGCTCCGATGGTGTCACCGTGATAGGCGTTGTAGAACGAAACGAAGCGGGTCTTCCGGCGGCTTGCCTCCCGGTCATCCACCTGTTGCCAGTACTGGAAGGCCATCTTGAGCGCTACCTCTACGGCGGTAGAACCGTTGTCGGAATAAAAAACGCGCGTAAGCCCTTTTGGGGCTATGGCCGCCAATCGTCCGGCCAGCTCGATGCTCGGGACGTTGGCGATCCCCAGCAGGGTCGCGTGGGCAATGCGGTCGGTCTGGGCCTTGAGGGCGTCGTCCAGCTCCTTCTTCCGGTGTCCGTGGACATTGCACCAGATGGAAGATACCCCATCGAGATAGTGTTTCCCTTCAATATCTACGAGGTAATTCCCTTCCCCTCTCTCTATGATCAGCGGGGTCTCGCGGCTCCATTCCCGCATCTGGGTGAAGGGGTGCCAGAGATGGTTTCTGTCAGTCTCCGCAAGGGTGCGTGCTTTCCCGTAATCGTCCATCTGTCGCCTCTTTACAATTAACCGGGCGTGTGCAATAATCGCCACGGCTTCATAATGCGTTAAAAATACAGCAGTTTTGCTGTTTCATCAAGGATTGAATATGTTCAACAGGCAATGGCGACAGAGTGGCGCGGGCTGGCTTGGCATCGCCTTTCTCCTCGTCGTGATGGGCGCACTTATCGGGTTGTTCATCTCCGCCCGGTTTGAGGTGACCCCCCTTCTCAGGGCAACAAACACACCGCCTAAAATCCCGGGGATGGACCCTTCCGAGCAGCCCTTTGTCCAGATCGCCAAGTTTGCGACGCCGGCGGTGGTGAATATTTCCACTACCAAGGTCTACCGCGACCGGCAGGCGCCTTCGCCGTTCATGGACCCGTTCTTCAAGGATTTCTTCGGAGAGGATTTCTTCCGTCGTTTCCAGCATCCGCGTCAGCGCAAGGAGCAGAGCCTTGGTTCGGGGGTCATCGTCTCCGCCGACGGCTACATCGTCACCAACAACCACGTGGTCGAGAAGGCCGACGAGATCAGGGTCCTTCTTGCCGACAGACGCGAATTTAAAGGAAAGCTGGTGGGGGCCGACCCCAAGACCGACATCGCCGTGATCCATATCGACGACGGCAGCCTGCCGACATTGCCTCTCGGCGATTCGGAAAGGCTTCAGGTGGGTGAGTACGTCCTGGCCATCGGCAACCCCTTTGCCCTGAGTTCCACGGTGACCATGGGGATCGTGAGCGCCGTGGGCAGGGCCAATGTGGGGGTGGCCGACTACGAGGACTTCATCCAGACCGACGCAGCCATCAATCCCGGTAATTCGGGCGGCGCGCTGGTCAACATGCGGGGCGAGCTGATCGGCATCAACACCGCCATATTTTCCAGGAGCGGCGGTTATCAGGGGATCGGCTTTGCCGTACCGGCGAACATGGTCAAGTCGGTCATGGAAAGTCTCATCAATAAAGGGAAGGTGGTCCGCGGCTGGCTTGGGGTGTCGATACAGGAGATCAGCCCTGAGCTGGCTAAGCAGTTTAAACTCAAGGCACTGCGGGGGGCGCTGGTGGCGGATGTCATTGCCGGCAGCCCGGCTGAGAAGGCCGGCATAAAGCAAGGCGACGTCATCACCACCCTTAACGGCAAGGAAGTGGACGACGTGAGTCAGTTGCGCAATAACATTGCCCGGACGGCCGTGGGTTCCCGGGTAAAACTGGGAGTTCTGCGTGAGGGCAAGGAGATAACGATTGAGGTGACCATTGCCGAGCTTCCGAAGGATATAGCCTCCAGGGGCGAGGTAGAACAGCCGCAGGACGAGGAGAACGACATGGACGTTCTTGGGCTGTCGGGTTTGCAGGTCCACGCCCTCACCCCTGAAATAGGGCAGGAACTGGGGATAAGAAAGGGCGAGAAGGGGGTCGTCGTTGTGGAAGTGATGCAGGAGAGTCCGGCCGAAGCCGCGGGGCTGCGCCAGGGAGACGTGATACAGGAGGTCAACCGCGTCCGCATCGACGGGCTGAAGTCATACCGTGATCAGGTCAAGAAGATAAAAAACGGGGATACGGTGCTTCTGCTGATCAGTCGCGCCGGGTCGAGGCTGTTTGTCACCATCAGGGCGGGTGGGTGAAGAATGGGAATAGTCATTATTCGGGCACTCTTCATTGTCCTTTGTGCATTGGGCGGTTATTTCGGGGCATGGGAGCTGTATCATGACCAGACCGCCAGTTAT
>JAOUDF010000312.1 GCA_029859385.1 Nitrospirota bacterium | reverse complement strand
TCGCTGGCCGTGGCTATCTGCTGAGCGCTCTGTGTCGTCTCGTTTATTACGGTCGCAACCGATTCGATGTCCCCGCTTATCTGTTCCGTGGCCGCGCTCTGTTCCTCCATTGCCGTCGCCATCTGCTGCATCATCTGCGTTACCACGTCCACGCGCGACACTATTTCCTTCAGGGCCATACCCGCCTCTCCGGCAAGCTCCACTCCCTTGGATACGGCGGATATTTCGTTCTGCATCGATTTGTTCGCCCTCGTGGTCTCATTCTGCATGGTTTTAATCATGTCGCCGATCTCTTTCGTCGCCTTCATCGTCTTTTCCGCCAGCTTTCTTACTTCGTCGGCGACGACCGCGAAACCGCGCCCCTGTTCGCCGGCCCGTGCGGCCTCTATCGCCGCGTTAAGCGCCAGAAGATTCGTTTGATCCGCTATGTCGTCTATAACGGTGATGATGTTGCCTATTTCCTTGGAGCGCTCGCCGAGCGTTGAGATGATGGAGTTCGATTCCTTCGCGGCAAAGGCTATGCCGTTCATGCTCTCTATGGTCTTTGTCACCACGTCGCCGCCGTGCACGGCGACGGTATTAGCTTCTCTGACGGCGTCCGACGCGTTCGATACGTTTTTGCTGACCTCTATGATGGTGCTGCTCATCTGCTCGGCCGAGGTCGCAACCTGCGAGGCCCTTGCGTTCTGAGATTTTGTGCCGTCGGCTATCTGAGAGGCGGACGCGGAAAGCTCCTCGGACGATGACGCCAGCATCTCAGCCGACCTGTTTATGTCGAGTATGACGTCGTGGACCCTGTTCATCATGCTGTTGAACGACTGAGCGATCTGTCCGCTTTCGTCGTTTGTCTCTATGGCAATCTTTAACGTAAGGTCTCCGGAGGTCTCTATCGTGTTCATCGTTTTATTCAGGTAGAGCATCGGCGAAATTACCTTTAGCGAAATTATCATTATGGAGCCGACACCGAGGGCGAGCACTATTATCAGCACGATGACTGAGAAATAGACCGCGCGCTTCGATGACGCAAGGGCGGCCATTATCTTTTCGTCTGCCATCGTGCCCACTTCAGCCGAGACGTCAAGTATTGAGTCGATGCCCTCGCTGCTTGCCGCAATCCATTCTGGCCCGGAGATCGAATAAGCTCCGGTGACACCGGTGCCTATCACACTGCGTCTGGTGCTCTCGAATTTGGTGAGAAACACGCTTTCCATTAACTTGACCTTGTTGATGACCCCGGAGTTTATGCCGGAGGTCTGCTTTAGGCGCAAGATGGTATTCATGTTGATGTCTACTATCGACCTGAACGTGTTCAGGCGCTCTATTGCGTTCATATCGAGCGGTCTTTTGTTTGTTATGTATTTGGCGATAAGCGCCCTTTCCCTGCCGGAGTATTCGCTTGCGAGCCATATGGCCTGCTTGAGCTCGAGGTTTAGCCTTAGCGCCTCCTGGAGCGTCGTCTCGCTTGCGGTGGACGTGAACGCGGCAAGCCTTGTGGTCGACGTGCTTTCTATCAAATCGGTCGCGTATTGAATCAATTCTGAGGCATCAACGGTCTTTTGGTCCTTCGACAAAGTCGCGTCGACTTTTCTTCTTTCCGCCACGAACGCGTCGTAGGCCGTTTGCATCTGATTTTGAGAGGCGACCAGAAGCGCGTTTGTCGGATCGAGGGATTCGGTAAGCTTTTTATAAAGCGTTGCGGCCTTTTTAAGGGCCGCGTCGCCTTTCGTGCGCACCTCGTTGATGTTCTGAAGCGTTTGAGGCGGTACGGGTACGGTCATATTCAAGGCCATGGACGTCATTCCGCGTTCCTTTGCGTAGTAACCCGAAGCCTCGAGTAGATCGTCGGCCATTTCGTTGGAGACGTCCACCCGTTCGACTTCCCTGCCGTGCGTATAGTTGCTAACGACAAGGGTTAACGATTCAATTACGAGTACCGACGTTAATATTGCGAGCACGCCGATAAGAAAGCTTTTTATGCTGAGATTTTTTAGCAGTTTCATGGGGTACCCCTTCTGTAAAATTAATTAATCTCAAGTCGTTTTAATTGTATTAGTATGCAATAGGTTTTATTAGAATTAGCGTGTTTTGTCAATAGTAAATCGGCAGCTTTAAATAAATTATCCCTCCGTGAAGGCGCAGGCAGGAATATTGATGAATGCCTTGCGACCCGATGCGCCTTAATGCGCATATAAATGTTGACTTATCTTTTTTTTATGTGCTACTTTTCTGGATTGAGTGAAAAGTTTACGGATTAAGCGGAGCGTCTTTATATCGTCGGTCTGATTTTACGAGTTTTTTTCGAGCAACGAGGTTAAAGGCAAGTAAAAGTTATCGGAGTCGCAATGTCTTCTGAGCACGATCACGATAAGGATCATCTGGACGAGCTTAAGTCCCTGCTTGAGCACAAGAACGCGCCGGGTATCTCCGCGTTGCTTGCGCAGATGCACGCCCAGGACATCGCGCGCGCACTTTCTGCGCTTGAAGAGAACGAAGGCACGGAGCTATTCAGGCACCTTACGCCCGAGCTTGCCTCCGAGGTCCTCCTCGAGGTGGACGAGCGCCTTCGTAAGACCCTTATACTTTCCATAACGCCGGCC
>JAOUDF010000311.1 GCA_029859385.1 Nitrospirota bacterium | reverse complement strand
ACGTGTTACGCGGCCGTTCCTATCGAGGAAGGGATGAATCCAGGCAAGCCTGTGATGCGATGCCGCCACTGCAATTACCTGTTCTACGCTTCCCAGTTTGTGAGGGGCATAGACCTCCTCAAGCGATCCATAAAGCGGCCTACATATTCCCATTTGGGCGGCAAATGCCTCCCCACCACAACCTCTCTTTTCCTCACTTCACCGGGGATTATTTTTTCGGAAATACCGTCATTTTGCTTAACATAAAGATATTCTTCGGGCATTCTGTCGTAAAACTCTTTATGTATCCAACAAAGGAAATCCCTTCCAGTAATGAGCAAATCAGGCTCTGCTTCAATACGGGCCTCAATGAGTTTTTGCACCTCTATATGGGCCATGCTTTCCAACTGTCTCGCCCTTATTGCCGGTTCCGATGAAAAATCCTTTCGAAGTGCCCGGTCTATGTCCACCGGATGGGTGTTATGCCCTTCGATAAGGTTTGAGTAGTAGCTGTTCACTTTTCGTACGAGCTCGGCAATTCCCCGGCGGGTAAGTGGATGAAGAGCAGAACTGAGTGCAGCTGATTTGCGGATTACCTCAATGGCTAATTCCTCCAGAACCTTTTTCCCAAAATCGGCGGGCATCATCGGTTCCATCTCTGAAATGCTTGTGAAAAAACCATCCTGCATATTTACTGCCTCTTTCTGGCCGATCCACTGGCCGATCTTTACTGGAAGTTATTTTCCGACCTTGTCATATTGCTGACCACATCGACAAAGCATAATTAACTGATTTATATGAATAAAACTAGAGTTTAGAGTTTCATAATAACGAAGAGGTAGATTTTTTTGAGGGAAATGTAAAAAAGACTTGACCTTGAGGCGCTTTTGAGCGCCGCTCTCTAAAGAGATTCATTTTAGAGAGCGGCCTTTAGGAAGAAAAACTTTTTCTTCCGGAGGCCGCTATGGACAAGTCGGGATATCGCACTATCCCTCAAGCCCTGAACGAGTATATCACTTTCCTCGTTCAGGCTCTACCAATTCGTTCTGTTCCAACGTTCATTGAACTCTTAATCGGCGCCATGCTCACCCAGGCAGGGTTCGTTACTCAGGCATGGCTCGCCGTGGATATGCATCGCCATTGGACGAGCTATTATAAATGGCTCCAGAAAGGCAGGTGGTCCTGGATTGCCCTGGGAAGACAGATGGTCCGGATGATTCTAACCTTCTTCCCTCAATCCACTTTGTTCTTTGTCATCGATGATACGCTTATCTTCAGGGCATCCAAAAAAGCCCCGGGAAGCAGGTTCCATCACCAGCACGGATCGAAAGCCAACCGACCAGCCTTCGTCAGAGGCCAATGTTGGGTGTCTCTGGCCGCCGTTGTCAGCAACGGCCTGAATACGGCTGCGATTCCCATACTGGCCAGGCTGATGCGCTCAGAGGGGAACAGTAGCAAACTGAAGGCGGCAAAGACTCTCATCAGAACGGTTTCCTCACTGTTAAAGCTTCAGAAGGTCTGCTTTCTTCTCGACTCCTGGTACATGAGGAAAACGCTTTTGTCCTATATCACAGCCAGGGGTTTTAATCTTATCGGGCAGGTGCGCATCGATACGGCCCTTTACGATATCCCCTGCCAGACAGGCAAAAGGGGACGCCCGAGAAAATACGGGGAAAAGTATACAGCCGAAAGGATCGGCCAACTGCCTGAAACACGCACCCGCATGTTTCTCTACGGCAAAAAGCAGTGGGTTCGATACCGAAGCAACCTTGTTCTGGCCCGCTTTCTCAAAGGGCTTAAGGTCAAGGTGGTCTGGCTTCGTTTTGAAAAAGAGGATGGAACATTAACCAAAATAAGGCTGATCCTGGCTACTGACCTGGCTTTGAGTGCCTCTGATATAATCGCTGCCTACGCCAAACGCTGGTGGATCGAACCGATGTTTGCCCAGGTGAAAAACCACTGGGGCTGGAAGGATGCATGGCAGCAGACGAGGCAGGTTCTACATCGCTGGCTGCAAATCCTTTCCATAGGATACGCCTTGCCGCAGCTTCTTGCCCTTAAGGAATGCCTTGATGTGCAAAAACTTGCAGGCCTTGCCCCCTGGCGCGTAAAACAGCCGATTACAGCAGGCAGGGTGCGTCTCGGGCTTCAAATGATTTTAGGCCATGTTAGAATCAGGCATTGGTGGAACCCGAAGTCCCGAAAATTCGAACCACCCGACATGGCAAAATCACCGCCTCAAACCGATTATGGTGGAAAAACAGCGTGATATCGATGTCAAAGAACAACTTAACTCTTTACCGACACCTTCAATATGAAGATGAAATGGATTTCTGTACTCTAAACTTTAGTTAAATATTGTTAAACATTACCGGTAATAGACATGAGGGAAGAAAAAACGCGAATCTATCTTTTAAGACATGGTGAAACGGTCAATACGAAAGGGGAGTTCAGGTATAACGGTCACTACGATGTCGATATAACAAGGACAGGGGAGGAACAGCTTGCTTTGCAGGCGCAGAAGTTAAAAGAGCGCCCCATCAGAAAGGTCTACTCAAGCGGTTTGTTGCGGTCCGTCAAGGGCGCCCGGACTCTCGCTGCCGCTGTTGATGCCGAGCT
>JAOUDF010000074.1 GCA_029859385.1 Nitrospirota bacterium | reverse complement strand
CCGGTCCGACCAGGAGCGCGGCGTGCACAAGGCTCCGGCCAACGAGACGGTGCGGGGAGCCATCGATCTGGAGTTCAACATTACCAAGGGGGAGCAGGACATCCTCAATCCCCGCCATATCAACTGTATCCGCACATTCCCCGGACGCGGCATCCTGGTATGGGGCGCCCGCACCATGGTGCTCGACGCCCTGTGGAAGTACGTCAATGTCCGCCGCCTCTTCATCTACCTTGAGGAATCCATCGACGAGGGAACCCAGTGGGTGGTCTTCGAACCCAACGATGAGAAGCTCTGGGCAAGGGTGAAGCAGAGCATCACCGAGTTCCTGACCCGCGTATGGAAGGACGGCGCCCTCATGGGCAAGACGGTGGAGGAGGCCTTCTTCGTCAAGTGCGACCGCACCACCATGACGCAGGACGACATCGACAACGGCCGCCTCATCTGCGTGATCGGCGTTGCGCCGGTCAAGCCGGCCGAGTTCGTGATCTTCCGCATCGCCCAGTGGACGGGTGGAGCGAAGGTGTAAACAGGACAAAATAAAAAGGAGGTTTGAAAAATGGCAACAGGACAAAGAAACGACCCGTACCGCAATTTCCGATTCCGGGTGGAGATCGACGGCATCCAGCAGGCAGGGTTCAGCGAATGTACCGGTTTCGATACGACAACGGACGTCATCGAATACCGCGAAGGAAACGAGAAGGTGACAACGGTGCGCAAACTCCCCGGCCTCACGAAGTACTCCAACATCTCCCTGAAATGGGGGATTACCGACAGCATGGACCTCTACAACTGGCGGAAAGATATTATCGATGGAAAGGTCGAGAGGAGGAATATTGCGATCATAGCCATTGATGAAGCCGGTAACGACAAGGCCCGGTGGCAGATAATCAATGCCTGGCCGAGCAAGTACGATCCGCCGGATTTCAACGCCAAGGGGAACGATGTGGCGGTGGAAATGGTGGAGATCGTTCATGAAGGGATTGTGAGGGTCCAATGACGGCTTGTAAAAAGTCAAGCTGCTGCGTTGCGCTGCGACCTGCGTCACTGCGGCGTACTTCCAGGTACGCCTCATTCCTCGGCCTTGCGCGCCTTGCATCTTGAGCTTTTTCCTTTGCCGTTCAGGAGGTAGAGAATGTTACAGACCGAGTTTGAGTTCACTCTTCCCAAGGGTTACGTAGACGAGCACGGCAACCTGCACAAAAGCGGCATCATGCGGCTTGCCACGGCGGCGGACGAGATACTTCCCATGAAGGACCCCAGGGTGCAGGCCAATCCGGCCTATCTCACGGTGATCCTCCTCTCGCGGGTGGTGACCCGGCTGGGTGACCTGGGGAGTATCAGCACGCGCACCATCGAGGGGTTGTTCGCCGCCGACATGGCGTATCTGCAGGACTTTTACCGACGGATCAACGAGAACGGAAACGGTGCCGTCCATGCGATATGCCCGAAGTGCGAGTACTCCTTCGAGCTGGAGGCCCAACCCCTGGGGGAATGGTAAGCTACCCCCTCGACCGGCTCCACGAGGAGGTAGCGTTCATCGCCTATTACCTGCACTGGCCCCACGACCAGATACTGAACATGGAGCACCGGGACCGCCGCCGCTGGTGCGAGGAGGTCTCGAAGATCAACAGGCAGGTGATGGGCAGTGAGAATCAAAAGAATATCTTCGATGTGTGATTCAGGAGGCAATGGTGCCCACAGGGATACGACAAGACCCCTTTGCCACGTTTCGATTTCTGGTGGAGATTGATTCTCTGGTAGTCGCCGGCTTCTCCGATGTGAGCGGGATACAGGCGGAGACCGAGACCGAGGAATACCGTGAGGGGGGTGTCAACGAGCATCTCCATAGATTCCGCAAGCTTACCAAGTTCCCGAACCTGGTTTTCAAGCGCGGGATCACCGACTCCGATGCGCTCTGGAGCTGGTACAGGGACGTGGTTGACGGCAAGGTGCAGCGGCGAAACGGGGCCATAGTCCTCCTCGACCGTGAGGGGAACCCGACGTGGCGGTGGGAGTTTGTGCAGGCCTATCCGGTGAAATGGACGGGGCCGGACCTGAGGGCAGACGGCAATACCACGGCCATAGAGGCGCTGGAACTGACTCACAACGGTCTTAAGAAGGCATGAACATGGAACTGGGGAAGAGGATTGCCGGCAGATATAGGGCAGCGGCCCGACGCAAGCCTCCGGCGCTATCGTGTGCAGGCATGAGTGGCGACGTGCTGAACCGTTACGGCAGGCGGCTTCTGGCGCTTCGTCCGCTGTCGCTGCTCTTCATGAAGCAGGCAGCAGCCGGTGGTCGGCAGGCAGGGGTACAGCATCTCCATCTCCACCAGCAATTTAACCTCCAGTGGCACGAGCGCGTGGAGCAACTTCTCTCAATGGCGGCCGGAACAGTCCAGCGGCAAAGACAGGCAGAGGGGGCGAGGCAGGTGTCCTCCGGCGCAGGAGAGAGGCTGGTTGTTCCGTCAGAAAAAACGGTATGGAAGGAGCGCTTTGCTCCAGCAACAGACTTTCCGGGAACAATGCCGCTGGTTCGGTTTCCGGAAACTGTGCTGAGGCAGATACAAAAATCGGGCACTCCCGATATCCGGCCCGCAGCACAGAGCGGACTCGCAAGGCTGCATCTGCGCCGCCACAACGTTGACGTCGACAAGACTCTCTCGCCCTCCCGTTCGAGGCATTCCGGGGAGAAGGAGTTTGCGGCGGGGAAGTTTTCCCTGGCATCGTTTTCTACCGGCGTATTGTCGCGGAACATCAGGGTAGATAGCAGCTTCAGAGTTGCCGGGACAATGGTGCCGCTTCCTGTGGTGAAACAGACAATGACCACAGCGGGGCTCAGTCGCGAAATCAGGTTGCTCCAAACATCTACCCTGCATAGGGAAAGCACCCTGCGACCGTCACCATCCTATGCCGGCACTGCCAGGATTGACGGCGCATCTCCGACGCTGCTGGCGCAGTCGGCGATGGGCAATGAACAGGCCAACACCACTCTGGTCCGGACAAAGACCGGCAATGATGCGGTACAGATGGTGGTGAAGAGGGAGGCAATGAACCCGGCGGTCGGTGATGTCTCCGGGCAGGGTGCACCGGTGCAGGGGGCTGTTATTTCGCAGTCGGCGACAGCGGCCCAGGCGGCCACATCAGCTGCCCCCGTCACACAAGAGATCCAGCCGAAGATCGATGTGAACCGGCTTACCGACGATGTCTACCGGATGCTGGAGCGAAGGCTCATTACGGAAAGAGAGCGAAGGGGAAGATAGGCAATGGGTCTGGAAAAGGCAAAGCTCATCAACACGGTGACCGGTGAAGAGGTCCTGGTCCTCTTCAATCCCACTGAATACTCGGTGGAAAAGGGGAACCAGTTTGCGGAGATCGCCATCCCCGGCCTGGAGGCGCCCCTGCTTCAATTCAGCCGAGGCAACGCCAGGACGCTTACCATGGACCTCTTCCTCGATACAACGGAGAACAATGAGGATGTCCGAACTTATCTGAAGAAGATCACGGCGCTGCTGGATATTCAGTCGGACACCCATGCCCCGCCGGTCTGCGACTTCGTATGGGGCGGCGGCGAGACCTTTCGGGGTGTGATGGAGAAGGCGAGCCAGCGCTTTACTATGTTTCTCTCCGACGGTACGCCGATCCGCGCCACTGTTAACGTCTCGATCAAGGAGTTCAAGAGTGGTCTCAGCAGCCGGGAGACACCGCTGGAGTCGCCCGACCGGACCAAGGTGAGAACAGCGCTGGAGGGTGACAGTCTTTGGTTTCTCGCCGCGAAGGAGTACGGTGACCCGGCCCAGTGGCGATTTATCGCGCACGAGAGCGGTATTGCCAATCCAAGGATTTTGCGGCCGGGACAGGAGATTGTGTTGCCTCCCATTGAATGAGGAATTTGTAGGGGCGAACCTATGTGTTCGCCCGATTTTAGGACAGACACGCAGGTCTGCCCCTACGGAACAACGATAACCGATGCCTAACGACGCGATCAACCTTGACTATTACGCCCCCCGTTTCAGGGTTGAGATAGGTGGCGAAACGATCTCAATGGATGGAATCGTTAGCGTGGAAGTTGACGAAAATCTGGAGAACCCGGCCATGTTCACGATCAACTTCAACGAGACGCTTGACCCGCGGACCCAGCGTTTCGCATGGATGGACAATGAGGTGCTTACTCCAGGCGCCGAGGTGAAGATCTACATGGGGTACACCAGCAGGCCGACCCCGAGTCCTGAACCGATCTTCTGGGGCAGCCTGCACACGCTGAGCCCCGCCTTCGCGAACTCCGGCGTGCCGTCGCTGTCGGTGCAGGGGTACGATTACTCTCACGGACTTCAGAAGAAGAAAAGCCATTTTGCCCGTACCAACGTACGGTCCAGCGATGCGGCAGCAGAGATAGCGCGGCTCAATGGACTGGATGCTTCCGGGGTGGATTCCACCGATACGGTGCACGCCAGCATCCGTCAGAGCGAGGACGAGTCGGACAGCGACTTTCTCAAGCGTCTGGCGCGGGACATAGGCTTTGAGGTCTTTGTGCGCGGCAGGAGCCTCTACTTCCGAAGGCCCGACGACGAGACCACGGAGCTGCTCACCTTCGAGTGGCTCAAGAGCATCATCAGCTTTACGCCGAGACTCTCCACCTCTACTCAGGTGAGCGAGGTACAGGTGCGGGGCTGGAACCCGTCAACGAAAGAGCGGATCGAGGGGAGGGCGACGGTGGGCGACCTGAAGGCCCTGTCGGGTGGTACCAGCGGGGCGGAGCAGGTTCAGGAGGCCTCAGGGGAGCCGGTGACACTGAGCATAGAGGACAGGCCCATCCACTCACAGGAGGAGGCTAATGCCCTGGCCAGGGCCGAGCTGAACCGGCTTAATGACGGTTTTATCACCGGTTCCTGCGAGGTGGTGGGGACGCCGGAACTCCGGATGGGGATGAACGTAGAGATCGACAGGATAGGTACGCGCTTCAGTGGCCGCTATTACGTAAAGAGCGCCAGGCACAGCCTCGGCGACTCCGGGTACAGGACCTCGTTTGAGGTAAGGAGGAACGCCCTTGGGAATTCTTGATGTTCTGGAGCAGCAGGATACATCGACGCAGGGTTCACGTACCTACGGAGTGGTGATCGGGGTGGTGGCGGACAATCAGGACCCCGACGGCCTGGGGCGCGTGAAGTTGCGGTTCCCCTGGAAGGACGACGCCGATGAAAGCACCTGGGCCAGGATCGCCACATTCATGACGGGAAGGGACCGGGGAAGCTGGTTTCTCCCCGAAGTCGACGACGAAGTGCTGGTGGCATTCGAGCATGGCGACGTGCAGCACCCCGTCGTACTGGGCTCACTATGGAACGGCGTCGACACGCCGCCCGAGAACAACAGCGACGGTCAGAACAATATCCGCAAGATAAAGTCGAGAAGCGGACATGAACTGATCTTCGACGACACGTCGAGCGCGGAGAAGGTGACCATCAAAAGCCAGTCCGGCCACTCCATTACTCTGGACGATGCACCCGGAAGCGGCAAGATCATAATAGAGACGGCCGGCGGCCACTCCCTCACTTTCGACGATACGGCGGGGAGCGGGAAGATCGAGTTGAAGACATCGGCAGGAGTGAGCGCCACGCTCACGGATGTACCGCCATCGTTGACGGTGCAGGACGGCAGCGGGAACACGACCAAGCTGGAGCCCTCGGGGGTGACTGTCAATGCCGCGGCCAAGGTGACCATCACCGCCAGTGCGGTGGAGATAACGGGTGGAATGGTAACGGTGAATGCGGGGATGACGACCTTCTCCGGAGTGATACAAGCGCAGACGGTGATCGCATCGGCGGGCGTGGTAAGTCCTATGTATACACCGGGGGCGGGGAATATCTGGTAGGCGTTGAGAAATCGTCACACCGGTGAAAACCGGTGTCCAGAGATACATAAAGGCGCTGGATTCCGGCTTCCGCCGGAATGACGTCAATAATCCAAATGAGGGTTGGGAAGAAAATTTCTATGGCCAAGGAATTTCTCGGTACAGGCTGGAAGTTTCCGGTAAAGACGGGGGCTGGCGGCGCCATCGCCATGTCGTCGGCGGAGGACGATATCCGCGAAGCGATCCGTATCATCCTTGGCACGGCCAAGGGGGAGCGAGTGATGCGGCCCGACTTCGGTTGCGGCATCCACAACCGGGTCTTCTCGGTGATCAACACCGCCAACCTGGGGATTATCGAAACCGAGGTGAAAGAGGCGCTCATCCTCTGGGAACCGCGGATAGAGGTGCTCTCGGTGGTGGCATCATCCCGCGAGGCGGCCAACGGGAAACTGATGATCGAGATCGAGTATCGGGTACGGGTTACGAATACAAGGTTCAACCTCGTTTACCCATTTTACCTGAAAGAAAGTGCATAACATGAACCTCCCCAGGATCGACAACCGCACTGCCAATGAGGTCGCGGCCCACATCAAAGAGACCGCCCCCTTCTACGCGCCCGAATGGAACCCTTCCGCTCCGAGGGATGCGGGTGCAGCGCTGACCGGTCTGTTCGGCGAGATGGTGTTCGAGGTGATCCACCGGCTCAACCGGGTGCCGGAGCGTCATCTGGCGGCCTTTCTTGACCTTCTTGGGCTCAAGCAGATTCCGCCGCAGCCGGCCGAGACAGTAGTGGCCTTCACCCTGGCCAAGGACGCGAAGGTGAATGTCCTGGTTCCGGCGGGCACCCAGGTGACGGCGGCCAAGACCGAAGAGCATGCCGAGCTGACCTTCGAGACGACCGAAGACATCCTCGCCACGCCGGCCAAGATCAAGGCCCTCTACAGCGCCATCCCCGACAGGGCAAAGGGGCAGGAGCGGGTCTACCGCCACACCGATGACTTTACGGCCCGGGAGCGGTTCGAGATATTCCACGGCGACGTCAATGTGCAGGAGCATTCATTCTTCCTCCGTCATTCCGAGCTTCTTTCAGTGAAGAGCGGCGCTAAGTTTACCCTGACCGGTTTCCCCACGAACTTCGCGAGCCTCCTCGACTGGTACTACACGGCGCCGGGGGGACAGGCGGTCAAGTTTGTCGCTGGCACCGAGGCGGGCAATCTTACCCTCTCCACCGCCGCCGGAAAGCCGGAGACGGCATCGTCCACGGTAAACAATGTAAAAGGCGTGTGGATCACCGTGCGCCCTGCCACGGGGAACGATGGCACAAGCAGCCTCTTTACGGTCAAGGATGCGGCGCTGAATGCGATGATAACCATCGGCGCGGAATCTCCGGCCGGTGTCGCCATCTACCCTGACGATGCCTTTGCCAACGATGTGCCGCTGGACCTCACCCGCGGCAATGACGGCGACTTCAGCAAGGCCCTCCTCCCCTTCGGCGACAAGCCCGCTGCCCTGGCCACCTTCTACCTGGGGAACGACGAGGTCTTCTCCAAGAAAGGGGCGCAGGTAACGGTGGCTATCACCTCCACCTATGCCGGAAACATCACCGTGGACCGGGTGCAGGGGATCGGCGCGACCTATGCCTCCCGACTCCAGGCTGCGGGGATCTACACGGCGGCGGACGTGATGGTGCGGACCGATGCGGAAATTGCCGCCGCCATCCGGCAGGCAGGCAGACCGGTAGCTTCCTACCTGACCCGCGCGAGGAACCTGCGAGAGGCCACGGCCAAGGAGTATTACGACAAGACCGGCGTGTCCGGCCCCGCTGCCCGCGCCCTCACCTTTCCGATGCCGGGGCTTTCGTGGGAGTACTGGAACGGAGATGGATGGACGACCCTTGAGGATGTGCAGGACACCACCGCCCGCCTCCTCTTCTCCGGCACCCTCACCTTCACCTGTCCCGAGGACATTGCGTCTACGAAGGTTGCCGGGCAGGAGGGCTACTGGATCCGCGTTCGGCTTGTCACCGGCAACTACGGCAAGGAGCTGGAGGTGGTGGACGGGCAGGTGATACCCCTGGGGTTCACCCCGCCCATGCTGGAGCGGGTCACCCTTTCCTATGAGCATCAGGCCGCAAATTATCAGGCAGTGGAGGCGGTCCTGTCGCGCAACAATCTGGAATGGGAAGATGGCCTCGCCACTCTCGGATCGGGCAGCCTGTTCAAGCCGTTCCGTCCCCTCCCCGACGAGAAGCCGACCTTTTACATGGGATTTGACCGGCCCCTCTCCGACGGCCCCATAAGCCTCTTCTTCAACCTGGTGGAGCAGGACTACCCCCGCGACTTCCGACCACTTGTTCGGTGGGAGGCGTACGACCCGGTTGCGAAGAAGTGGCAGAAGCTGGATGCGGAGGACAACACCGCCGACATGACCCGGGCCGGGCTGGTGCAGGTAATCGCCCCGGATGGGGGAGAAGCCAGGCCGATCTTCAGCGAGAACCTCTACTGGGTCCGCGCCGTGCTGGCAAAAGGGGAGTTTGTCAGCCCCGAAGATGCAGCGAACAAACTCTATGCGTCGGGGGCGATCACTACCCATTTCTTCACCGGTTACCTCGCCTACATGGGGCGCATAAAGGCATCGAGGAAGGGGCAGGTCGAGGGCTCCGGCATCTTTACCGGCAATATTGTTACGTCCGGCCGTCTCCCCGACAGGACCGGCAACCTTGCCCCTGTCGTCGGCGGGTGCGCGGAGGGGGGCATAAAGCCGCAGGATGTGCGCTTCATTGCCAGCGAGCTCAAGAAAGCGCCGCCGCTGGCCAAGGGGTTGTCCCTCAACGCGGTAAAAGTACGCGAACTGGTGACGGTAAAGGACGAGCGGGTGGGTTCGGGCAGCGGTCTGCCGGACCAGTCGTTCTTCCTCGCAAAGAAGCCGGTTTTTGAAGAAGAAGTATGGGCCAACGAGTTCGGGATTATCCCGAAGGCCGAGCTTGATGCAATGAAGAATGCGCAGCCGGAACTGATCAGCGAAATGAAGGACCGGCAGGGGAATGTAAAGGAGATATGGGTACGCTGGGAGGGGCGGGAAGACCTGCTCGAATCAAGGCCGACCGACCGGCATTATGCCCTTGACCGGAGTACGGGGGAGATCGTCTTTGGCGACGGCAAAAAGGGGCGGGTGCTCCCCGACGGGAAGAACAATCTCAAGGCGACTTACAAGACCGGCGGCGGGACGGCGGGGAATATCGATTCGGCCGAGATTGCCCGGCTCAAGACCGCCATTCCGCTGGTGGACAAGGCCACCAACCCCGAGGCTGCCGGTGGGGGGGTACAGGGAGAGTCGGTGGAGGCGGTCTACCGTCGCGGCCCCAGCACCATCCGGCACCGATACAGGGCGGTGACCGCGGAAGATTACGAGAACCTTATCAGGGAAGCGTTCCCCGGAATGGCGCGGGTAAAGTGCCTTACCACCTTCAACGACCAGGGGAAGATCGAG
The DNA here is from genome assembly GCA_029859385.1 of Nitrospirota bacterium. Classification (GTDB taxonomy): domain Bacteria; phylum Nitrospirota; class JAOUDF01; order JAOUDF01; family JAOUDF01; genus JAOUDF01. The sequence goes on along the minus strand of JAOUDF010000074.1, from coordinate 1,282 downwards.
ACAGGCTGGGTGACGGTGATCCTTGTCCCCGAGTCTAGAGAGGACCGGCCGCTCCCCTCAGTGGAGCTGCGGCGCAGGGTCGAGGATTTTCTCGCCGGGCACGCGGCTAATGTGGTGACCTCACCGCGGCATGCGGTGGTTACCCGGCCGTCGTATCTGAAGGTATCGGTGACCAGCCGTGTGGTGCCGCTGACCGTGGACCTGGCCCCGTCGGTGGAGACGGCGGCGCTGGAGTCGCTGCAGGAGTTCCTGCATCCCCTTCGTGGCGGATGGAGCGGCAGTGGGTGGCCCTTTGGCCGGATGGTCTGCTACTCGGACCTTTACGCCCTTCTTGAGGGGCTCGATGGCGTGGACAGGGTGGAGAGCCTCGCCATATCGGTGACTGACGAACTGGGGACGACGCGGGAGCTGAAGGCAGGAGAGAGCGAGTCGTGCCGGTTGCCCGAGTATGTGCTGGTGTGCAGTGGAACTCATAAAGTGGAAGCGCGGTAGGGGCGATCCTTGTGATCGCCCGATTTGGAGGGCGAATACAAGATTCGCCCCTACGATAGAGGCAAACATGGCATTACAGATCCCTGACCTTGACGACAGAAGATACGCCGACCTGACGGGCGATACCCTCACCCGCATCCCGGTGCTGGCTCCGGAGTGGACCGACTTCAACGCGTCGGACCCGGGCATTACGCTGACGGAGCTTTTTGCCTGGCTCGCCGAGATGCAGATATACGGTCTCAACTACCTGCGGCCGGAGCACTACCGAAAATTCCTGCGCCTCATGGGCATTCGGCCGCGACCGGCGACAGCCGCCACTGTGGCGGTGAGCTTCTCGTCCGCAACGGGGTGGGAGGGGCTGATTCCGGCGGGGACGGAACTGTCGACGGAAGAGAACCTGGTGACCGGCGAGGAGGCCATCCCCTTCGAGACGGCCGCCGACCTGTGGGTCCTTGCTAATCGAGTGGAACGGGTCATCAGTGCCTGGGGTACCGGTTTTCTGGACAACACCGAGGCCAATGCCCGCATGGGGATATTTTATCCGGCCTTCGGCGACAACCCGGTGACGGGGAGCGCCCTGTATGTGGCCTTCCCTCAAATTCTGCCCGGTGGCCGCGAGGTTCGGGTCACCATCGACCTCTACGAGGACGACCTGCCGCCTGTGGCGCACCATCGCGCCGAGGCCGAAGAGGTCTTCCCCTCCGTCGCGCTGACGTGGGAATACTCCACCGCTACCGGCTACCAGCCCCTCGTGCTCACCGAGGACACGACCCGTCAGCTTACCCGCTCC
>JAOUDF010000310.1 GCA_029859385.1 Nitrospirota bacterium | reverse complement strand
TTGTCGAGAAAAAAGATTTTTTGTCGCGTGCAAAGGATAGAAATTTTGCAAAAACGTTCGGCATAGAGGGCGCAACCTTCGAGGGTTATCTGTACCCGGACACCTATAATTTCGAAAAGGGCGTAACGCCCGACGAGATCATAACCAAGATGACTCAAAAGTTCCTTTCCGTCTATAACGCGGAAATAGCCCCTACGGCTAAGACAAGGAAGATAAGCATGACCGGTCTCGTTACTCTCGCCTCGATCGTGGAAAAGGAGACGGGCGCCGGCGCGGAGCGCGATATGGTGGCCTCCGTATATCGTAACAGGCTCAAGCGCCGGATGAGGCTCCAGAGCGACCCGACGGTCATTTACGGCATAGAAAAATTTAACGGCAACCTTACCAGAAAGGATCTTGCCACAAAGACGCCTTACAACACCTATACGAACTACGGGCTTCCGCCCGGGCCGATTGCAAACCCCGGGCGCGCCTCGCTCCTTGCCGCTTTGAACCCCGCAGACACGGACTATCTGTACTTTGTTTCAATGAATAACGGCACGCACAGGTTTTCCAAGACGCTTAAAGAGCATAACGCGGCCGTAGACGAATTTCAGAGGAGCAGAAGGGGCAGAAGAAGGTAGCGCGGCGTTTAAAGGGCTATTTTGTAACCAACTGCCAACTGTGCTAATATCAATGGATGCAAGTAATCACATCCCATAGCAACGCGGACTTTGATACGCTTGCCTCGATGGTCGCGGCAAAAAAGCTCTATCCAGAGGCCAGCGTTGTTTTTTCGGGCTCTCTGGAAAAGTCGCTTCGCGACGTTCTATCAAGTCTCGATCTTCCGATAACAATCGAAAAAATAAAGGATGTTGATCTTAACCGTGTCGACCGGGTCATACTCGTTGACGTAAATACCCCGGGACGCCTCGGGGTATTCGACGAGGTGGTCATGCGCACTGACGTTGAGGTGCATATCTACGATCATCACCCGGTTTTGAAGGAAACGTTAAAGGCTGCGGTTGCGGAGATAAAGCCGTTCGGCTCCACCGCTACCGTTTTGACCCTGATTTTAAAGGAAAAGAAGATTGATATCGGCCCGGACGAGGCGACGATAATCTTATGCGGCATTTACGAGGATACCGGCTCGCTGTCGTTTCCGTCAACGACGGTACAAGACTTCGAGGCCGCAGGATACCTTCTGGCAAAAGGGGCGAACCTTTCAGAGGCCGCGGGATTTCTGAAAAAAGAGCTTACTGCAAAAGAGGTGGCCCTTCTTGACGAATTTTTGCACGCGGAGACGACCTATAACTTCGGCGGTGCGGAGGTTATAGTCGCTGAGGGCTACCTGGAGGATTACAGGGGAGATATCGCGGTCATCGCTCACAAGATAATGGACATCGAGGGGCGCAAATGCCTCTTTCTGCTCGCTGACGCAAAAGACCGCGTTTACGCGGTCGCCAGAAGCGCGGTAGATCAGATCGACGTCGGGGCTGTGGCAAGGGAGCTTGGCGGCGGCGGGCACGCACAGGCGGCCTCCGCGTCGCTTAAGGACATGACGCTGGTGCAGGCAAAGGAGGCGCTGCTTGCGGCCCTGCGTAAGATTGTAAGCCCGGGGCGGACCGCCAGGCGGATAATGTCCCATCCGCCGATAGTCGTGCCGCGAAAGATGTCCGTATCGGACGCGGCCGCGTTGATGCGAAGGTACAATATAAACGCCGCGCCGGTCGCTGACGCGAAGGTATTCAGGGGCGTTTTGACGCGCCAGGTTGCCGACAAGGCGGTATTTCACGGTCTTGGCCTTACGCCGTCCGAAGGTTACATGACGACCGATTGCGAAACAGTTAACGTCGATACCTCGATAGATATAATCCGCGAGATGGTCGTGAGCCGGGGCGCTCGCCTTCTGCCGGTATTGAAGGGCAAGAAGGTCGTCGGCGTGATAACCCGCACGGACCTACTAAAGCTTTTGCAAGAAGGGCTCGGGGCGAGTTTTGCGCAATCGAGAAAATCGCGCAGGCTCGGAAGGCACATGAAAGAACGTCTGCCGGCATGGGCCCATCGGGTGCTCGAGGAGGCGGGTCAATGCGCTGAAAAGCTCGGCGTTAACGCCTATGCGGTCGGCGGCTTCGTCCGGGACCTGCTCTTGAACAGGGAGAACCTCGATATCGACATTGTAATAGAAAACGGGGACGGGATAATTTTTGCAACCGCGTTTGCAAAGCAGGAGCGGCTTTCGGTAAAGCCTCACCCGAGGTTCAAGACTGCGGTTCTCACCTTCCCCACGGGATTTAAGCTCGACGTTGCAACGGCGCGCCTTGAGTATTACGAAAGGCCGGGCGCCTTGCCGACCATCGAGCAGTCTTCTTTAAAACTCGATCTGTACCGAAGGGACTTTATAATAAACACCCTCGCCGTTTCGCTTAATCCCGGGAACTTCGGCGAGCTGGTGGACTTCTTCGGCGGACAGAAGGACATCAAGGACAAGACGATCCGGGTGCTGCATAACTTGAGCTTCGTGGAAGACCCTGTGCGCATGATGCGTTCAGTGCGTTTTGCAGAGAAGTTCGGCTTTACAATTGGCAAACACACGGCGAACCTTTTAAAAAATTCCGTCAAGCTCG
>JAOUDF010000308.1 GCA_029859385.1 Nitrospirota bacterium | reverse complement strand
ACTTTTACTTCTATGCCGGTGACGACATCACCCATGCTGAAGAAGCGCTGGGCCTGTTTTATGGAGACGTAGGCCAGGGAGTTGTCGAACTCAAAGAAGCCGGAATCGAATATCCCGGCGACCCGGAAGTTCTTGAAGCGGGGGATCATCCCCGCCGGCGTTGCCGAGCCCATGGGGGAGATGAGGGTAAGCATGTCGCCGTCCATCACTCCAAGGCTTCGGGCCAGCTCCTTGCCGATGATGACGCCCGGCTCGTCGTCATCCTTGTCCAGCAGCTCCAGCGAGCCCGATTTAAGGTTGTGGCCGAGGTCGGTGACCTTCGATGAGGTAGCGGGGTCGATGCCGCGCAGGACGATGCCTGACACATTGTAGGCCGAGGTGACCATCACCTGGCTCATGATAAAGGGGGTCGCGGCGACCACCCCTTTTACGCCGCTGATCTCGGTGGTGACATCCCGATAGTCCCGGACCGGCTCACCGCCGTGCTTCAGCACGGTGATATGGGCGCTGGTGCCGATGATCTTGTTGCGCAGGTCCTCCTCGAACCCGGCCATGACCGAGATGACGACGATGAGGGCCGTCACTCCCAGGGCGACTCCGGCCATGGAGATAAAGGTGATGAGGGAGATGAAACCTTCCTTGCGGCGGGCCCTGAGATACCGAAGGCCAATAAAGACCTCGTAGGAGAGGGCCATGGTGTTACGCGCCCCCCTGTGCCTGCGGCCTCATGTGGGGGAAGAAGATGACGTCGCGGATGGAGGCCGAGTCGGTAAGGAGCATCACCAGCCGGTCGATGCCGATCCCTTCACCCGCCGTGGGCGGCAGGCCGTACTCCAGGGCGCGGACGTAGTCCTCGTCCATGAAATGGGCTTCGTCGTCACCGGCTTCTTTCTCCTTCACCTGCTCTTCAAACCGCCCCTTCTGGTCGGCGGGGTCGTTGAGCTCGGAGAAGGCGTTGGCCATCTCGCGGCAGGCGATGAACAGCTCGAACCGCTCTACCAGCGCCGGGTTTTCAGGGCACCGCTTCGACAGAGGCGATATCTCCACCGGATAGTCGGTAATAAAGGTAGGCTGCACCAGTTTCGGTTCTACCAGGTGCTCGAACAGTTCGTTGAGCACCTTGCCGTGAGGCAATTTGCCGTTAACCTTCAGGCCCAGCTCAGTGGCCGTCTTCAGGGCCTTGGCCGGGTCGTCGACTATGTCCTGTGTCAGACCGCCGACCTCGACGATCGACTGGCTCAACGACAGACGCTTCCAGGGCGGCGTCAGGTCGATCTCCTGCCCCTGATAGGTGATCTTTGACGACCCGCAGACATCCCGGGCGATCTCGGCGAAGAGGGTTTCCGTAAGGTCCATCAGGTCGCGGTAGTCGGCGTAGGCCCAGTAGAACTCCAGCATGGTGAACTCGGGGTTGTGGACGGTGGAAATCCCCTCGTTGCGGAAGTTGCGGTTGATCTCGTAGACCCGCTCGAAGCCGCCCACCACCAGCCGCTTGAGGTAAAGCTCCGGCGCGATGCGCAGGTAAAGGTCCATGCCCAGGGCATTATGATGGGTGATGAAGGGACGGGCCGTGGCGCCGCCGGGGATCGCCTGCATCATTGGCGTCTCGACCTCGAGGAAGCCGCGCTCGTCCAGGAACTGGCGAATCTTGCGGATGATGCCGCTTCGGGTGGCGAAGGTCTTGCGTACCTCGGGGTTGACGATGAGGTCGACATACCGCTGCCGGTAGCGGATCTCCACGTCCTTCAGTCCGTGCCATTTGTCGGGGAGGGGGCGCAGCGACTTGGTGAGGATGGTGTAGTCCGTCACCTCGATGGTCAGCTCGTTGGTCTTGGTCCTGAAAAGCCGCCCCTTCACGCCGATGATATCGCCCATGTCGAAGTGGTTCAGGAAGGTGTACCGGTCGTCCCCCAACAGGTCCTTGCGAAAGTAGACCTGCACCTTGCCGCTGGTATCCTGGATATGGGCGAAGGTAGCCTTGCCGAAGGCGCGTAAGGCCATGATCCGGCCGGCGCAGGTGACGGCGACCTCTTCCCCTTCAAAGAATTCCTTCGGCTTCTCGCCGTAGTTGTCGAAAATCCACTGGGCCGAGTGCTCCGGCATCCACCTGCCGCCGTAAGGTTCAACGCCCGCCGCCTTTATCTCCTCCATTTTCTGCATCCGCTGCAGAATGAGGCTGTTGATCTCTTCTGTCATCACACGCTGACCTTTCAGTAAAAAGATTGGGAAGTCGGCGGATTATAAACGGATTGAAGGGGATAATCAAGGCGGAAGGGGTGCACACGGGTATCGACGGCACGGCACAGGCCTGAGAGGTGCGCGCTATGGGATGAATTTGAACGGATTATTTGCGCAATATCATGGATGTCATGGTTTTATTTTTAGTTAAATCAACATCATTGATGAGCGAATATGGATAGTAATTGTTGCAAAGAATAATCAGCTATTCTAATATGCATGCTTTCAGTCATGCTCTGGTGTGCCGGATTTATCCGCCGTATCGTTGGCTTATCAGAGCGCAGAACAGTTGCACGTATGGCTTAACAGAATATCGCTAAAGGAACGAATGTCCGTACTGACATACAAGTGGACTCCTGCCATTGCCTGGATT
>JAOUDF010000309.1 GCA_029859385.1 Nitrospirota bacterium | reverse complement strand
CCCCATGCCTGGCCCCGACGAGGCCCTTGCCTGGGTAAATCGGCAGACCTTCGGACTAACGGGCGGCCTCTTCAGCCGCAGCCCCTCCGTTATTGAAAAATTCCGCAAAGGGAGCCGTGTGGGGAACCTCTACATAAACCGCGGCATCACCGGCGCCATCGTCGACCGCCAGCCCTTCGGCGGCTCCAAGCTCTCCGGCCTCGGCCACAAGGCAGGTGGGCGTCACTATCTACTTCAGTTTGCCATTGAGCGGGCAGTGTGCGAAAATACCGCCCGGCAGGGGTTCGCCCCGGACCTGAATCTGTAAATCCGAGGATATATCATGTACGTCGGCATCACAGGCATCATCCTCTGCGGGGGAAAGAGCGTCCGCATGGGGCAGAACAAGGCCTTGCTCGAGCTGGGCGGCATGCGGGTCATCGAGCGGGTCATCGACGTGATGGGGAGGATTTTCCCAACGCTGCTGCTGGTCGCCAACACACCGGGCGACTACGCCTTCACCGGCGTCGAAACGGTGCGGGACGTCATCCCCGAGGGCGGTTCTCTTGTGGGGCTCTACACCGGTCTGCGGCATGTAAAAACCGACAAGGCGTTTGCGGTGGCCTGCGACATGCCGTTTCTCAACGAGGCATTGATACGCCGGATGGCCGATTCTTCGAGTAACGAAGACGCGCTCATCCCTCGCACTCTCGACGGTCTTCAGCCGCTGCATGCCCTGTACTCTGCGTCCTGCGTGCCCACGCTGGCCGAGGTGGTGGGCTCGGGTGAAAAAAGGATAAGAAAGGCCTTCGAGGGGCTGACCGTACGCGAGTTCGGATGGGATGAAATCAGCCCCATCGACCCCGAGGGGCGCAGCTTCATGAACGTCAACACACCACAGGAATGGGAGCGGGCCCTGGCCATTGCAGGAGAAACGGCCTGATGCTGAGCGTATCGGTACAGAAGCGGCTTGGGGAGTTTCAGCTCAACGTCGACTTCTCCGTGGGCAACGAACTGCTCGTCCTCTTCGGCCCTTCCGGCTCGGGAAAAAGCCTTACCCTTCAGGCCATCGCCGGGCTTGTCGTGCCCGACAACGGCAGAATTGCCGCCGGTGAACGGGTATTCTTCGACAACAGCTCAGGCGTCAGCATCCCCATCAATCAGCGAAGGGTCGGGTACGTTTTTCAGGAATACGCCCTCTTCCCGCACATGACCGTTCACGAAAACATCGCCTACGGCATCGCCCGGCAACCAAAGGGCGAGGTCGAGTCCACGGTGCGGGGTCTGTTGCGGCTTCTGCGGCTCGAAGGTTACGAGGGGCAGTACCCTGCCCAACTCTCCGGCGGGCAGCGGCAGCGGGTGGCCATGGCCCGTGCTCTGGCAGTAAAACCCGCCATCCTCCTCATGGACGAGCCGCTGGCGGCGCTGGACTACCCCGTGCGGCACCGGCTATGGCGCGATCTCCTTGCTATTCGTACAGAGTTCGGCATACCTACCATCATGGTCACCCACGATGCGGAAGAGGCCTTTGTGCTGGCCGACCGTATCGCCGTCATCAGCGACGGCCGCATCGAACAGGTGGCACCCAAGGACGACGTATTCCACCGGCCCGCCACGCGGAAGGTGGCAAAGTATTTCGCCACGAAGAATATCTTCGACGGCCAGGTGAAGGCTGAAGGGGAACGAGTCCGATTGACGACGCGCGAGTTTTCCCTGCTGCTGCCGGCGCGGCCCGGTCTGGAGCCCGGCGGTGAGGCAGCCTTCTGCTTCAGGCCCGAAGAGGTCAAGGTGCTCCGGCCCGATCAACCGGTGAAGGACGACCTGCGGGAGAACATCATCGAGGGCAGGCTGCACGGCGTGATGGAGAAGGGGGCGGAGACTGCCCTCTTCATGGCGATGGGCGGCGACGACTACGTCATCGAGATTGCACTGCCCGCATCGTCGTACCGGAGCCTGGGACTCAAGACCGGCGACCCGCTGCAAGTCGCCCTGCGGCCGGAGTCGGTCTGGATTATAGGGGGGCGGTGATCTTGCGAACTTGTTTGCTTGTCATTCCGGCAAAAGCCGGAATCCAGTTATATCAGATAAGTGCAAATCTGCTGGACACCGGTTTTCACCGGTGTGACGGTTTTTTTGCGAGGCCATCATGATTGATCTTTTCCCCCTCTATCTCTCCCTCAAAGTAGCAGTCACTGCTACCATTCTGACCCTGGCGGCGGGGCTGCCGCTGTCGTATCTGCTCGCCCGAAAGCGCTTTCCCGGCCGCGAGCTGCTCGATACCCTTGTCGCCATGCCGCTGGTGTTGCCGCCAACGGTGCTGGGCTACTACCTCCTCGTCGCTTTGGGCAGGCAGAGCCCCATTGGGCAGATGCTGGAAAACTGGTTCGGCGTCACTCTCGTCTTTACCTGGTGGGGCGCGGCGGTGGCCGCCTTTGTCGTGTCGTTGCCGCTACTGGTCAAGTCGGCCCGAACGGCCATCGAAGAGGTCGACCCGAGGCTTGAAGACGCCGCCCGTACGCTGGGGCGCTCGGAGTGGGACGTGCTCCGCACCATCACCCTGCCGCTGGCGTGGCGCGGCATCGGTGCGGGACTTGCGCTGGCCTTTGCCCGAGCGCTGGGCGAGTTCGGCGCT
>JAOUDF010000307.1 GCA_029859385.1 Nitrospirota bacterium | reverse complement strand
ACCAGGATTGAGGGGAAGTCACCGCCCCTGATCGCGTCCCTCAAATAGCCGAGAACCTCCTCCTGTTTCCTGTTTACCGCCAGTACACGGCCTTCGGTATCGAGCATGAACAACGAGTCAGTCAGGCTGTCGAACAGGGTCTTGTACTTCTCCTCCGATTCCCTGATGGCAGTTTCCAGCTTCTTTCTCTCGGTGATATCGCGGACAAAGGCCCTCGTCCTGACGAAGGCTCCGCTTGTCGGGTCGTAGAAGGCGGTCGCGGTTATTTCCACATCGATCCTCCGGCCGTCCTTCGTGATGAACTGCGACTCCACCGTGCTTATCCCCTTGTCCACTGCCTGGGCGATATGCTCCCTCATGGTCTCCTTGAACTCTTCCGGAGCAATCTCTTCTATCCGCATGCGCCGCATCTCGTCGAGGGTGTAGCCGACCGTATCGAGCTCCGTCTTGTTGACGTTGAGAAAGAACCGGTTGGCATTGACGGAGTGGATCATCTCGGGGGAGTTCTCAATGAGGTCCTTGTACCGCTCTTCCGAAGTCTCCAGTTCCTTCGTCCGGTCCTGGAGGTTGGAATAGGTCTCCTCGAGAATACCGGCCATGCGGTTGAATTCATTGGCCAGCTTTTCTATTTCGTCGTTAGTGTGAATGGCAAGGCGATAGCCGAAATCGCCCTGTTCGAAGTGCTCGACCCCTTTATAGAGTTCGTCGATCGGACGAACAATCTTGCGGGCGGCGTAAACGCCCATGAATGAGAGGAGGGCTATAAGGGCGACGCCAAACAATGAGATACGGACCAGGAGTGTGTAGATCGGCGTGTACACCTCTTCGGGACTCTGACGGATGAAGATATACCACTTCTTGCCGTCGAACCAGCCGTTTCCCGACATGAGGGTCGACCGGACAGGGGCGAACCCCACGATTGCTCCGTGGGCGCCGTGGGCATCATCCTCCGCCACCACCCAGCCAGGCTCCGGCTTAGAAATCGTCGCCATAAGACCGGCACTCACCTGGTGACTGCGGAGGGGGTAGATGGGGCACATGATGATCGTCCCCGAAGAGTCGACCAGGTTGGCATGTCCGGTCTCCTCCATCCGTACATTATTGATAACCGACAGGAGCTTGTCCACGCTGTAACGGATCACCAGCAGGCCGATGGCCACCCCGCCATCCATGACCGGCGCGGCAATGGTCATAAGGTAGACATCGGTGTCGCCTTCCCGCTTGAGGTCGCCGACATAGACCTCTCCCCCCTTGCCCTTGTCATAGGCGCCGGTAAACCAGTTTTCGACATGGTAGTCTCCCCTGTCCGATTCATTTACGCCGGCTACAAACCTGCCGCCGGAGTCGACCACCAGCAGGCTGTGGACGGCATTCTCATCGTAGTTCCTGAATTCGGCAAGATAGCCGGTCAATTCGGGGTCGCTTTTTTTCGATTTAATGGCGCGGCGGATGTTGGGAGAGAGGGCAAGCCGCTGGGTATCGATTACCTCGCGGCCGATAACCATGTCGATTTTGTCCGCCGTCTCCTTTGCCATTTCCTGGAAACTGGCGCCGATCGAGTTTCTACGGCTGGTCTTTCCGTCGAGGTAGGTAAGATAGAGACCGACGAGAAGGGGGAGGACCCCCACGATCACGAATGAGATGACTACTTTCTTCTGAATGCCGAGCTTCATTATTTCTCCCGGTCTCCGGAAGCTGCCGTCCCTGCACAGCCAAAAACCTGAAACCTCCGGACACGGTTACATCGGGCAGGCTTCCGGCACTACTCCACCGTCACACTTTTTGCCAGGTTTCTCGGCTGGTCCACATCGCAGCCGAGTTGTTCGGCCACGTGGTAGGAGAGAAGCTGCAGTGGCACAACCGTAAGGATCGGCGCCAGTTGTGGGATCGTCGCAGGTATGAAGAAGACATGGTTGGCCTTGCCGGTAATATCGCGGTCTCCCTCGGTGGCGACGGCAATCACTTGTCCGCCGCGGGCCTTTACCTCCTCGACGTTCGCCAGAACCTTTTCGTAAATACTGTCCGACGGTGCAATGACCACCACCGGCAGGTTTTCATCGATGAGGGCAATGGGGCCGTGTTTCATCTCGCCGGCCGGGTACCCTTCGGCGTGGATGTACGATATCTCCTTGAGCTTCAGCGCCCCTTCGAGGGCTATCGGATAGTTATAGCCGCGGCCGAGAAAGAGGAAATCGCTGGCCTTGTGGTAATGCCGCGCCACCTCGGCGATCTGCTCATCGTACTCAAAGATATGCTCAAGGCGACCGGGAATTTTTACCAGCTCTTCCATGAACTCACGGCTCCGCTCGGCGGTAAGATTGCCGCGAACGCGCCCCAGGTGCAGAGCCAGCAGGAAGAGGGCGGTAAGCTGGGCGGTAAAGGCCTTGGTCGATGCCACGCCGATCTCAGGCCCGGCATGGGTGTAGATGACGCCGTCCGATTCGCGGGTGATGCTGCTCCCCACCACGTTGCAGATGGAGATGACCTTGGCGCCCAGCCTGCGGGCCTCCTTGGTCGCCGCCAGCGTATCGGCGGTCTCGCCCGACTGGGTGATGGGGACGATGAGGGTCTCGCCGTCGATGATCGGCGAGCGATAACGGAACTCGGAGGCGATATC
>JAOUDF010000306.1 GCA_029859385.1 Nitrospirota bacterium | reverse complement strand
GCAGCATGTCCTCTTTTTCTTTAACGAAACCTCCTTCAACCAGACCGACCCGCTCTTCGGCCGCGACCTGGGATTTTATGTTTTCAGGCTGCCGCTGTTCCTCGACATTCAGGACTGGCTGTTCACCACTGTCGGACTGACCTCCATGATGCTCGCGCCGGTCTATTTTCTTCGGGGCGGGGTCTCGGTCAGCCCGGCGGGGCTGTCCATCGACAGGCTTCCCAAAGTCCATATCAGCGTCCTCGTCGGCATCATTTTCCTTCTCAAGGCATGGGACTACTTCCTGCAGCGGTTCCAGCTCCTGCTCGACCAGAGGGGGATTATCTTCGGCGCTTCATATGCGGATATTCATGCGACGCTGCCGGCTCTGGAAGCCCTGGCGGTAGTCGCGGTAGTGGCGGGGGCGGTCATAATATCCTCTTCGTTCAGGAGCGGCTGGAAAGTGTCGTTGACTGCGGTTGCCGTAGTGGTGATAGGGCACTTTGCGGGGCTTTCGATCCTTCCCGACGTGATTCACAAGTTCAAGGTCGTTCCCAATGAGATCGTGGCCGAAACCGAGTATATCCGGCACAATATCGCCAGCACGCGCTATGCCTACGGCCTGGACACCATCGACGTAAAGGAGTTTCCCGCCGAGGAGAACCTTACCGCCGACGCCATTCACCGCAACAGCCTCACCATCAAGAACATACGGCTGTGGGACCATCGTCCGCTGCTCACCACCTATAAACAGCTCCAGCAGATACGCACCTATTACGACTTCGTCGACGTCGACAACGACCGCTACACCATTGACGGCGAATACCGGCAGTTGATGCTCTCTCCCCGCGAGCTGTCCTACGGCAGCATCCCCGGGCTTAGCTGGATCAACGAGCACCTGACCTATACCCACGGCTACGGCGTGGCGGTGGGGCCGGTGAACCGCATATCGAAAGAGGGCTTGCCCGAGTTCCTCGTAAAGGATATTCCGCCCTCATCGACCACGGCAAGCCTCAAGGTGACGCGGCCGGAGATATATTTCAGCGAAAAGACCAACGACTATGTCTTTGTCAAGACAGCCGCCAAGGAGTTCGACTACCCCTCGGGCGACCAGAACGTCTACACCGACTACAACGGGACCGGCGGCATACCGGCGGGGTCGCTGCTCAACAAGCTGGTCTTTGCCGCCCGTTTCGGGACGCTGAAGATACTCCTCTCCAACGACATCACCGCCGAGTCGCGGATAATGATCAACCGGACGATCATCCCGAGGGTATCGAAGATTGCCCCCTATCTGCGCTTCGACCAGGACCCCTACATGGTCATCACCGACGAGGGGCGGCTGGTCTGGATCATCGACGGCTACACCGTTACCGACATGATCCCCTACTCCCAGCCTATCCGGCGTCTGGGGAACTATATGAGGAATTCGGTAAAGGTGGTGGTCGATGCCTATAACGGCACAACGGAGTTTTACGTCAATGACCATTCGGATCCGCTCATCAGGGCATATGCCGCCATTTTCCCGACCCTGTATAAACCTCTAGACACAATGCCTGCCGACATCCGGGCCCATCTGCGGTACCCCCAGGACCTCTTTACCATCCAGGCGCGCATGTTTGAGACCTATCACATGACCGACCCGCAGATCTTCTACAACAAGGAAGACCTCTGGGCCACCCCCCGCCGAAACGTAGGCGGCGGAGAAGTAGAGATGGAGCCTTACTACACCATCATGAAACTGCCCGGCGAGGAAAAGAACGGCAAGGAAGAGTTCCTGCTCACCGTCCCCTTCACCCCGGCGAAGAGGGACAACATGGCAGCGCTCATGGCCGCCCGGTCCGATGCGCCGAATTACGGCGGGCTCATCGTCTACATCATGCCGAAACAGAAGCTGGTCTATGGCCCGCGACAGATAGAGGCCAGGATCGACCAGGATGCCGAAATTTCCCAGCAGCTCACCCTCTGGAGCCAGAGGGGCTCCCAGGTCATCCGGGGCAGCCTGCTGGCCATTCCCGTGGAAGGTTCACTCCTTTATGTGGAACCGCTCTACCTTGCGGCAGAAGCCGGCTCCTTGCCGGAGCTGCGGCGGGTCGTGGTGTCATATGGGAACAGGGTCGTGATGGAAGAGACTTTGGAAAAGGCTTTGGAGTCGGTCTTTGGAAGCGGGGCAGGCAAACGGGCCGCTTCCCTCCAGGGGGCGCCAACGCCATCCTCCGTCGCCACTCCGGCCACCTCGCTGAAAGAGCTGGCAAAACTGGCCCAGGACCATTATAATAAGGCGACCAAGGCCCAGCAGCAGGGTGACTGGGGGCGGTATGGCGAGGCCCTCAAGCAGCTGGAATCAGTAATCAGGCAGATGAACAGTCAGAAATAAACAGATGGAAAAGAAACCTGCACGCAGAAAAAAAGGCGGTCTCCTGAGGTGGACCAGACATCACACCCTCAGGCTGACCAGGCTCAAGGACACGCCCGAAAGCATCGCCAAGGGCGCATCCTGGGGTGTGTTTGTGGGGATTTTCCCCTCCTTCGGCTTTGGCATGATCGTGGCCCCGCTGGTTGCAGGCCTGCTCAAGTGGAATAAAGGAGCCGCCTTCATCGGCAACTTCGTCATGAACCCCGTCACCGGCCCGTTCTTC
>JAOUDF010000305.1 GCA_029859385.1 Nitrospirota bacterium | reverse complement strand
GCCGCAAACGCCGTCGAGTCTTTAAATAAAAAGATAGATTACGCGAACAAAAAGGCAAACGCCTTAATAGAACTGCAATCGCGCCTTCGACTGAAAAGGGCGCCTCGTATCATCGAGGCCTTCGACATATCGAACCTCGGAAGCACGAACGCCGTTGGCGCAATGGTCGTATTCAGGGACGGCGAACCCGACAAGGGCTCATATAGAAAGTACCGCATAAAAGACGTTAAGGGCCAGGACGACTACGCCATGATAAAAGAGATGCTCGCAAGAAGATATCGTCCGGCGGACGCGGCGCAGCCCGAGCGCCCAAGCCTCCCCGATCTGATCCTCGTAGACGGCGGCAAGGGGCAACTAAACTCCGCGCTTGCCGCGCTTTCGGAGATCGGCGTAAGGGCGGGAGAAGACGTGGAAATAATCTCGCTTGCCAAGGACGGTCATATAAGCGCAAAGGAGAGATTCGTCCTGGCGCGAAACAGCAAAGCCCCTGTTTCAAAGGGCGAGCGCGTATTTTTACCTAACGTAAAGGACCCGCTACCCCTCAAGGAAGGCACTCGCCCGGATCTTTTGCTGAGACGCATACGCGACGAGGTGCACAGATACGTCATCGGCTTTCACAGGTCCGTGCGCTCACGTGCAATGGTCTTTGCGCTCGACGCAGTGCCCGGCGTCGGCCCTGCGCTACGCACGCGCCTCTTAGAGAAGTTCGGAGACCTCAACGGCGTACTTAACGCAACAACGGACGAGCTTGTGGCCGTAAAGGGCATAACGCGCAGCATCGCGGCCATGATACACGAACTGAAAATTTAAACAGTCCAGCAGCGTATTGGCACAGGCGCCAAAAGGCAACCAACGCCAAAACCGGAGACAAACGTATAAATGCGCCCGCTCGTTTACATACTCTTCGCCTACGTTGCAGGCATCTTATCCGCAAGCCTCTTCGCCCTTGCCCCAGCCTTGCTCTACCTTTTATTCTCGATCTCGGTTTTAATATTACCAGTTTTCTATCTGCTAAAGCGCCCTTTCAAACCGGCCATTATAATGCCGTGCTTCTTTTTTCTTGGCATAATTGCCATAAACGCCCGCACAAATATCGAACTTCCGCCAGACCACATCGCAAACCTGATACGCGCTTCCGGGTCCGTTGAAGATAGTTCGCTTGTAAGATTAAAGCCGGACGGCTACGAGGATATAAAGTGCGTTGTTTTAACGTCTGAAATAATCGGTACGCGCTCAAGGGTGCTGGTCGACGTCAAGCAAATATCGCGAAACGGACGCTGGAAGGACGCCACCGGAAAGACGCTTATCACGGTCAACGGAAAAATAGAGGCCCTTCCGAACGATACCGTCCGCATTCTTGCTCGCCTTTACAAGCCCGAGAACTTCGGCAACCCGGGCGAATACGACTACAAATCGCACCTAAATATGTCCGGCATTTTTGCCGTCGGCTACGTAAAGAGTCCGTCTTATTTTATCATCACCGGCAGTAACGGCCGCAGCATAACCTCTTTCATAGCACAAACACGATCCACTGTACGACGCTTCCTAACGGACAACTCGAAAGAGCACGGAGTTCTGAACGCACTCGTCATTGCCGACAAGGGCGGCCTCAGTCGAAAAACGCGCGCAGCCTTCGCGGCTACCGGAACGTCTCACATACTTTCCATATCGGGGCTTCACATCGCGATAGTAGGCGGCTTTTTTTACGCCGTTGCCATGTTCTTTCTCAAGCGCGCGGAATATACGCTGCTTGCCGTAAACGCAAAGAAAGTCGCCGTCGGGGCCGCGCTTATTTCGATACTTATTTACGCGACGATGGCCGACTTCCCTTACGCCACGCAAAGGGCCGCCGGGATGGCACTGGTGATAGCTCTTTCGCTTTTAATGGCGCGCGGCCATGATATTTACAACTCTCTGGCATTTGCCGCCCTTGCCATTCTGGCCTGGACACCGACTGCGCTCCGGGAGATATCCTTTCAGCTCACCTTCGCAGCAGTGCTTGCCATTGCTTATTTAGTTCCGCGCCTTACCGAGATCTTCGTGCAAAAAGACGCGGATAAAGAACTAAAAAACCTAAAGGAACGAAGCGCCATGGATCGTTTTTACAAAAACCGCTTGCTTCCTGCAATACTGGTGACCCTAAGCTCGAGCATCGGAGTCTCTCCGATACTCGCCTATCATTTTCACCGCGTCGCGCTCACGGGCCTTCTGGCAAACCTTATTGCCATACCCATATCGGCTTGCATCTTAGTGCTTACGCTTTTAAGCTCCGCGCTCTCGTTCTTATACGAGCCTATTGCCGTCATCTTACTTTACCCGACAGATCTTTTAACAATGGGATTAAGCGTAGTCATAAGTTTCTTTGCATCGCTGCCCTTCTCTTCGGTTTGGGTGTCGACGCCTACGCTAACCGAACTGTCGTTATTTTATATGATCTGCTACGTTGCTTTTAATTTTAACAGGGGCCGATATTACAGGTACGCGCTGATTTTACTGATTACGATCGCCGTAACGGACGTTATTTACTTGACGGCGCGCCCGGCAGCGCACGCCAGGTTGATCGTCGATTACCTAAGCGTCGGCCAGGGAGAATCCGAGCTGATACGTTTTCCAAACGGGCAAACC
>JAOUDF010000304.1 GCA_029859385.1 Nitrospirota bacterium | reverse complement strand
AAAACAGCGCCATCCTCGTACTTCTCGGTAAGGAAATAGACGTCACCGAGCATAAGCTGCGCTTCCACGGCAAGAGGGTCGAGCGGATGCTCTTCCATAATGCCCTTGAAATACTTTTCCGCGTCATTGTAATCGGCATCTCGAAACGCCGTCATGCCGTGCACATACAACTCTCGAGCCGACATTGAACGAAGTTCAAGCGTTGAGGCGCAACCGATAATCATGAACGAAGATACAAAGGCAATTACGACCAGGCGTAGGCGCTTTAATGCGCACAGACCTGCACATGCGCTTTTAATCGCTTCAAAGCGGTTTTCCAAATACTTGTTCCTCCGGCGAGTATTGTAAAAATTATACACAATTACACATAAAATAATATCATAATATCTGCTTTAGTTCAAGGGCGTACAAATCAAAATAAATGCAGATCGCAGAATAGCATTATTTATTTTATATTTCAAGGTGTTATGCTTAAAACTTAACATTGCTTATTATGCGCACGGGTCTTTCGGCAGCATGGATTGCAAAAAACCTGAATCAATCTGCTCTATCAGCTTCGAAGGGTCTATTATATGTATTTTACCGTATTCCGGGCTATCGTATACCCTTGAGACGTATCGCAGCCATTGCGCGCGCTCTTCTTCGTCCGACAAAAGCAGGTGCGCCTGATCGGAATCCGAACCGGCCAGCTCGACGTCCGTAATAGCGTCTACGACAAGCCCGGCAATCCGGCCCTCAAATGACGACAGCAACAACCTCGTTCCGGAATTGAATTCAACCTTAAAGCCAAAAATACGTCTCAGGTCAAAGACCGGAATACTGAGGCCTCGCACCTTCGCGTAGCCGTCGACTAAATCCGGCAGCCAGTCCCTGCGCAACAGCCCCTGACAGACGACCGCCTCCTTTACGACGTCGATATCGAGGCCAAAAAGTACGTTGCCGACCTCAAAGGCCACAAAACGCAGATTCTGAACGGATGTAAAAAATCTTCCCTTGCCTTGTGCCATCTCTTATCTTCCCTATGACGGCTTCAGATTGAAATCGAGCAGTTTTGCGGAATCGAGCATGAGTATCGATCTGCCGTCGCGGTTAACCGTGCCCTTTACGAATAGGGCCTCTACTGGTTTTAGTTCGGACATCAATATCTCCCTGACGCCTCCGAGCTTTTCAACGACGAAAGCGACCTTCAAGCCGTCGACCATTGCAACGACGACCTTGCGTTCATCGTAAGGCACCTTTGAGACAAGGCCCAGCCTCGAGCTCAGGTCAACGACGGGTATCATGTCCCCTCGCACCGAAAAAACGCCAAGCACGAAGGCCGGCGTTCTGGGGACTTCCGTTACGGACTTGGGGCGCATCACCTCGATGGCGTTATCTATTGGCAGCGCATATTGCGCGCCTTCGACGAAAAATAGAAGCACGCGCGCCGGAACCTCTTCGTCGGCTCCCCGCTCGAGGCTTGCGGCATATTGAGCTTCGGTGGGCGCGGCAGGAAACGATGGCTGCGCGCCACCATCGTCCTTCTTCATTTTTTGTCTTGCCATAGATCCCCTTTAAACCGCAGAAACCGGCCTATATCCTTGAAAATTTCCTCTCATTGCCGATAGTTTCAAGAATACCGTTCGGATCGATTATCAGCATTACCCCGTACTCGCCCATATCGGTGGCACCGGCGATGCCTTGCGTCTTAATCAACGGCGACAAGGGCTTTATCACGACGTCCATTTCCTCGATAAGCCTGTCTACCACGATACAAAGCATATTCGGCGCTATGCCGGCTATTATCCCGTACTTCATGCCCCCGGTATTCGCAAGAGGCACGTCCTTTCCGAAAAACTCCGTGAGCCTTACGGACAAAAGCTCCTTGCCGTAATAATTGAAGATACCGGTCTTTTCAGCCTCTTTGCTCTTTTCCGGTGAAAGATGCATGATCTCTGTGACGGTATTGAGCGCAACGGCATACCTGACGCCGCAATCTTCGATGATTAGCGCCTGAACTACGGCCAGTGTGGCCGGAACGGTAAGCGTAAAGGAGGTACCTATCCCCTTATTCGTTTCTATGGCGACCGCGCCGCCAATGCGCATAATGTTCTCTTTCACGACGTCGAGCCCGACTCCCCTGCCCGAAGTCTCGCTTGTCGCTTCGCGCGTCGAAAAGCCGGGTACAAAGACGATCTCAAGGGCTTCGGAGCGAGAAAGTGAATCCACATAGGCCTTCGGATATATCCCCAGCTTTATTGCCTTGGCCTTAACGGCCTCAACGTCTATTCCTCCGCCGTCGTCGCGCACGTCGACCACGACGTGGTTGCCCTTCTGATACGCGCTTATCATGATAAGCCCCTCGGCCGGCTTGCTTAAAGACATGCGCACCTCCGGGCTTTCTATCGCGTGGTCTGCGGCGTTCCTTACCAGGTGCATCAGCGGGTCGACAAGCTCTTCTATGATTATCTTATCGACCTCCGTGTCGGCGCCTATCATGTCGAATTTCAACATCTTGCCTGTGTCCCTGGCCAGCATATCCACGGCCGTACCGTACCTTTCGAAGATCGTGCCGATCCTGACCATTCTAACGCTCAAGACGCTATCGCGAAGTTCGGCTATCTTTCTTTCCATGTTCTTGGCGGTAC
>JAOUDF010000073.1 GCA_029859385.1 Nitrospirota bacterium | reverse complement strand
ATGACGGCCTTCGCGACATTTTCCGGAGGATTATTCACAACTCCCAAAACGATAACGTTAAGCGACCACGGATTTCTGGAGTTGTGGCTTACGGTTGGCGGTGACGCTGCGGCGTATTACAACAATGTTCCAGGCAGAGAACACCAGCCTGTCCCTGAGCCGGGCACATGGTTGCTGATGGCTGGCGGCTTGCTGGGGATTGGCATGTTGAGGTTTTGTTCTTACCACCGTGAGAAGTTGCAGACAACGGGTGTCGACTGCTAAAAATCTGTCTTGTCAAGAAAGAGAGCATAAACTAGGATACAGCCTGACAAAATACCGGCTGAAGTCTCTCCCTTCCCCGGGGGGATACTGCTGCCGGTACGGCTGCTTAGGCATTATGACGGGGGATTGATGAAGTTTTGGAAGATATGTGGTGGGGTGACAATTTTGCTGCTGGGAATGCTCCCCATGCCGTCATTTGCGGAAGAAGAAGGATTTTTCAAAAAAACATCGATAGATGTCAAGCTCACCTATGCGTCGAAATACCTCTCCAAGGGGTATGACCTGTGGGAGAACGCACCGGCCTTTCAGCCCGACATATTCATCGACCTTGGCGCCACCGGCCTCTATGCCGGCGTCTGGTCGTCCTATTCACTGGAGAATAACTGTAAAGACCCTTACGGCGATAAATGTGCGGACTGGGATGAGCACGATTACTATGCAGGGTATTACAACAGTATGCTGGACAGTTCGCGTTTCAAGACAAATTACGACATCAGCTATACCTACTACCACTTCTTTCGGTTAGGGACGGCCGATATCAATGAACTCTTTCTCAGCGTGAATCATCCGGAATTCTTGCCCAGGCTCGGCCCCTCGCGGCCAGTTCCTTACTGGGGCCTCTACTATGACTGGCCGGCCCACGGCGCCGGCAAAGAGGCCTGGTATCTTAAGGCGGGCGTGAATTACGATATCCCGATAGGTGAGAACAAGATTACGCCATCGGTCGAGATTGGATGGGATGACGGAGGCGGCACTTTTGATACCGGCCACGGTTGGAGCTATTGGCGGACGGCGTTGGCGGGTTCTTTTTCGTGGCATGGTCTGAGGTTTGAACCGTCACTTTACTACCAGTGGTCTATGAAGGACTCAGCCCCCGACAACCTGCTGGAGGATGAGTTCTGGTTCAAAATGACCGTTGCGTTCAATGTAAAACCGTTTTAGGCAGGCAAGATAAAGGAGATGGATAAATGAGAGTCTGGCCGCGTATGTCTGCGCGATTCAAACGGCTTTTGACTGGTGTTCTTGCGGGAGTCATCATATTGTCTATGACCACGGAGGCTCTGTGCGCTCCGCAATACCAGGTCGTTACAGAGGAGCTCCCCCCTTACAGTTATACCGAAAGCGGCGATGTGACCGGGGTATGCTCCGAGATCGTAAAGGCCCTGATGAGAAAGATGGGGCATCCAGAAAAAATCACTAGCTATTCCTGGTCACGAGCCTACAATCTTACTCTGCAGAACGAAGGTTATATACTTTTTTCCACCGGTCGGAACGCTTCCAGGGAAAAACTCTTCAAGTGGGTCGGCCCCCTCATTCCCGATCGTACTGTCCTCTTCGCCAGGAAAGGCTCCGGTCTCGTCATTAGAGCACTCGATGACGCAAAAAAGGTAAAGAGCATAGGTACCTATAAGGATGACGTGGGAGAAATTATGCTCAAGGAACGGGGCTTTACTAACATTAACAGCATACTGGACGACAAGTTTAACGTACAAAAACTGGCTGCGGGCAGGATCGACCTATGGATCACCAGCGAAATAGCGGGCCACTATGTCGCCAGGAAAATGGGGGTTCAAGACAAGGTTGAAAAAATCTTCGAGGTTGGCTCTGATCATCTCTACCTGGCTTTTAATATAAAAACGCCGGATAGCGAGATAGTCCGCTGGCAGAAAGCTCTGGACGAAATCAAGTCCGATGGTACCTATGCCCAGATATTGAGGAAATACGATGTCAAACCGTAATCTGTTCATGATGAATTGGACGAGAGTTCTGGTTGCCGCGGCGATGTTCATGGCGGTATGTTCTGCCCCGTGTCCGGCGCAGGCCGCAAACTTCACCATCCTCACCGAAGAGCTGCCGCCGTATAACTATACTGACGAAGGGAAAGTTACCGGAGCCGCCGCGGAAGTTGTACGGGAGGTCCTCCGGCGCGTCGGCCATCCGGACACTATTGAAGTGCGCTCCTGGTCCATTGCCTACAACCTGGCCAAGACAAGGGATAACCATGTGGTCTTTTCAACGACCCGTACGGAAGAACGAGAAAAGCTCTTCAAATGGGTAGGGCCGATCGTCGAAGACAAAATGGTTTTCTTTGCGCGGAAGGGCTCGGGAATCATTGTCAATTCCCTCGATGACGCCAGGAAGGCGGGGAAGATAGGGACCTACAGGGATGATGTTGGAGAGACCTTTCTCAAGGGGAAGGACTTCACCAACACAGAATCAACGCTTGTCAGCGGACAAAATGTCCGGAAGCTTGCGGCGGGTCGTGTGGATCTCTGGGTGGAAAACCTTGCCGTCGGATTGGTCACGGCCCGGCGGTCAGGCGTTGCCGACAAGATCGAACCGGTCTTTACCATCAATAAGCAGATGATGTACATGGCCTTCAGCCACGACACCCCCGACAGTGTGATAAGGAAATGGCAGGAGACCCTGGACAATATGAAGGCGGATGGCTCGTACAAGACCATACTTCAACGCTTTGGTATGGCGGAGTAGGCTTTCAATGGGGTTTATCAAAGACTCTCTCAATGCCAAGATATTGCTTATCACCACTGTAGTAGTACTGGTGATAGGGTCGGTATTTGGCGTCCAGACCTATCTTGCGATGAAGTCGAAGGAGTACCGGCAGCTCGACGCAAACATCGAGTCGTACACCGAGGACACCTCCATGACGATACGCGATCCGGTATATAACTTCGACAACGATACGGTCCAGCAGATGCTCGATATCCATCTGTCCGGTAATGAATTTCTGGTAGGAGCCATGATCTACCAGGAAGATGGTTCCAGCGGTGTGTTTGTCGGCCGCGCAAGGGCCGAAGGCGTGGAAATTGTCGAACTCAGGGAGCCGCCCAGAAAGAAGTATTATGCCGTAAAAGAGCGGGATATTCTCAAGGAGGGGCAGAAGATCGGCAAGATTGTCCTCTACTTTACCGACGAGAAGGTACGCCAGTCGATGGCCGCGACTATCTACAAATTGATATTTGCCCTGGCTTTTCTTGAAGCGGCGCTGGTGGCGGCCATTTATATCGCCCTCAACCGGATCATCACCAAACCCCTTCTGGAGATCACGAGGGCCATCAATAATGCGGCTGACGGCATTATGAATGGACATGAAAGAGCAGGTTCGCCGCTGTCTGCCGACTTGTTGCTTGAGAACCGCAATGATGAAGTGGGCAACCTGCACCGGGCTATGGACCGTCTTTTCCACGAGCGAACCAGGGAGATGGCCAGGACTAATGAGGCCCTTGAAGAAGAGATTAAAGAGCGAAAACAGGTCGAGAAAGAGTTGCTGGTCGCCAAGGCGGAAGCTGAACAGGCCGCTCGCGCCAAGTCTGATTTTATCAATACCGTCTCCCACGAATTAAGGACGCCGCTGACATCCGTCCTCGGTTTTGCCAAGATCATTAGAAAAAAGCTTGCCGATGACGTCTTCCCGTCTCTGGACGGTCAGGAGGGCAAGGCTGTTAAAGCAGCGGGTCAGATAAGAGAAAACGTCGATATTATTGTGGCTGAAGGGGAGCGGCTCACGGCCCTGATCAACGAAGTCCTCGACCTGGCCAAGCTCGAATCGGGCAAGATGTCGTGGAACATGCAGGATGTCTCGATAGCTGATGTCATAGAACGGGCCACGGCGGCGACATCGTCGCTCTTTGGCCAGAAGAAACTGGTATTGGTTAAGGAGCTGGATGCGAACCTCCCGGTCGTTACCGCCGACCGGGACTGCCTCATACAGGTGGTTATCAACCTCATCTCCAATGCGTGGAAGTTTACTGAAAAAGGATCGGTGCGGGTCACTGCGCGACTTGTCGAAGGAAGTGATTTCTATGGAAAAGGTATCGAGGTCTCCGTGGCGGATACCGGCGTAGGAATTGCCAAGGAGGACCATGAAGTTATCTTTGAAAAATTCAGGCAGGTTGGAAACACCCTGACCGACAAGCCCAAAGGGACGGGGTTGGGGCTTCCCATATGCAAGTCCATTGTAGAGCACCACGGCGGTCGCATATGGGTGGAAAGCGAACAGGGGAAGGGGAGTACTTTTGTATTTAGAATTCCTCAAGGGCAAAATAAACTTGGATCATTATATGTCAATGATGCGAATGGAGAGAAGATATGAGCCGATATCGAAGCGCTTTGCCGCAGCTTGGCGAGAAGTTTTTTTTGACTGATGGTGGCATTGAGACGACCCTCATTTTTCACGAAGGTCTCAATCTCCCGGACTTCGCCGCCTTTGACCTGCTGAAAACACCTGAGGGCAGGGCGTCACTTTACAAGTACTATTCCAGCTATGCTGAGATTTCGAGGCGCTTCGAGGCCGGCCTGGTTTTGGAAAGTGCTACCTGGAGGGCCAATGCTGACTGGGGGAGGAAACTCGGCTACTCTCCTGAATCCCTGGCTGACGCGAATCGACAAGCAATCCGCCTCCTCTACGACATACGGAATCAATACGAGACAGTAAGCACACCAATGGTCATCAGCGGATGCGTTGGTCCCCGAGGGGACGGTTATGTGGCCGATAACGCGATGTCGGCTGACGAGGCGGAGGAGTACCATCTGGAGCAGATCGATATCTTTGCCGGAGCTCCGGCTGATATGGTATGTGCCCTTACGATGAACTATGTTGACGAAGCGGTGGGGATTGCGAAAGCTGCGCAACGCCTGCGCATGCCGGTGGTCCTCTCGTTTACGGTGGAGACCGACGGATGTCTGCCCAACGGAGAGACGCTGCGGGCAGCGATTGAGCGTGTAGACGAGGCGACGTCAGGGTACCCCTGTTACTATATGATAAACTGTGCTCACCCGACTCATTTTGAGAAGGTGCTGACCGGTGGGGTATGGACGGAAAGAATTCACGGAATCCGGGCAAATGCCTCACGTATGAGCCACGCCGAGCTGAATGAAGCTTCGGAGCTTGATGCAGGTAACCCGGTCGAGCTTGGCATTCAATACGCCGCTCTCAAAAGGGTCCTGAAGCGATTTAACGTTATGGGTGGCTGTTGCGGAACGGATCAGCGCCATATCGAGCAGATAGCTTCGGCCAATCTACCGCTCTTTTGTGCGGTGAACTGACGAGGAGGGATGAAAATATGAAAACCATGCTCTTTGGGTTCTTCATAGTGCTGGCTGTTTTTGCTTTTGTCGTTGCGGCGCCGATGGCGATGGCGGATACGATAACCATTGCCGGGGATGAATTCGGGCCCTACAACACCGACCCGAAATCGTCAATGCCCGGCTATGGCGTCGAAATTGCGAAGCGGGTATTTGAGGCAGCGGGTCATACGGTGAACTACAACCTAATGCCGTGGAACAGGGCGGTCAAAAAGGTAAGGCAGGGTGAATACAATGCGGTAATCAGCGCATACCGGTCATGCGCTCCGGATTTCGTTTTCCCTGATGAAGAGTTCGGTAACTCAAGGATTACCTTCTTCACGCGCAAGGGGAAGCAATGGAAATTCAAGGGGGTCGATTCTCTGTCGTCGGTATCGGTCTGCCTGATAAAGGATTATTCTTACGGGGAGGAGTTGAGCAACTTTTTTAAGGAGCACGAGGACCGCGTCCAGTATGTCTTTGGCAGTGAGGCGCTATTGTTGAATATCAAGAAGGTTGCCGCAGGGCGTTGTGATGTTACCATCGGCGACCAGAACATGGTACTGCAGAAGGCGAGAAATCTCGGCGTTGCTGATCAGATTGTCCGGGCCGGGTATCTGGGACCGGGAGAAAATGTCTATGTCGCATTTTCTCCAGAAAATCCGGGGTCGAAGGAGTATGCGGAGATTCTGTCAAAGGGAATACGAAAGTTGAAACAATCGGGCGAGCTGGACAAGATACTTGAGAAATACGGAGTGGAGTACTGGAAGTAGAGCTCAGAGTGATAAAGGGAGGATCGTTATGCAGAAGATACTGATTGCGGATGATGAACCGCATATCCGGCTGCTTCTTGAGCAGACTCTTGAAGAGCTTGAAGATGCCGGGGTGGAGCTGTTGACTGCCGACAACGGTCAAACTGCTCTTGAGACCATCAGAAGAGAAAAGCCCGGTCTCGTCTTTCTCGATGTGATGATGCCCAGGATGAACGGCTTCGACGTTTGCAATTCGATAAAAAATGAGGCTCCGGTAGAGGGGGTTTACATTGTCATGCTAACAGCCAAGGGGCAGGAATTCGACAAAAAGAAGGGTGTCGAAGTGGGGTGCGACCTTTACATGACGAAGCCATTTGATCCGGATGAGGTACGCGACAAGGCATTTGCGGTGCTTGGCTTAAAGCGGTAGTGTGGCATTGTTTTCTTGACCTTTTTATGAAGTCTGCTTCAATAGTCATGATACGATGTACAAATCTCACTCGCGGATTCAATAAGGAGACGACATTATGAAGGGCAATGCAAAGCTTATTGCACAACTGAACGAACGCCTGGCCGGAGAGCTTTCCGCCATCAACCAGTATATGGTCCACTCGGAGCTGTGCGCCAACTGGAACTATGAACGACTACACCAGGCCATCGAGAAGCGGGCCATCGATGAGATGAAGCATGCCGAAAAGCTTATAGCTCGTATCATCTTTCTCGAGGGGAAGCCCATTGTCAGCGAACTTAACAAGCTGCATATCGGCGATCAAGTCGAGAAGATGCACAAGAACGACCACATCTATGAACTCGACGCGGTAAAGGGGTATAACGACGCCATAAAGGTGGCGGTGGAGGTAGGGGACAACGGCACCCGTGAACTGCTTGAATCGATTCTCAAGGATGAGGAAGGCCACGTCGACTGGCTCGAAACCCAGCTCGACCAGATAAAGCAGATCGGCATCCAGAACTATCTTGCCGGACAGATCGATTAAATCACGCGAGGGGGCTGGCGCCTTAACGGAACAGCCCCTTAAGCCCCTTCTCCAGTACTTCTCCTGCTTTTTTCTTTATCTCTTCAGTCGTGGTTCCCAGCTTCTGTTTGACAGCTTCTTCCGCAAGGGAGTTGAAGTCGAGCCTGGCCTTGGGCGCGGCAAAGGGGCCACTGATGCGCACCGGCACGGTAACGCCCCGCAGGGCCGCCAGCTCTTTCCCTTCCTGTCCTTCCAGCGTGCCAACGATGGTCGCCCTGAGCAGATAGTCCAGCTTCTCTTCGCCGATGTCAATGTCGCCGGCCCCCGCCAGTCGAAGCAGGGGGGACTTGGCATTGAGGTCGCCGCGGGCCACGCCGTTCTTTATGCTGAACTGTGCGTTCATCTCCGTGAAGTCGGTCTTCTCCATGGCCGAGGTTTCCTGGACCTCTTCACCCTTGAGCATTCCCAGCTTTGCCTTGGCCGAGCGAAGGGCGCCGGGGATGTTGATTCCCTTGATGGCTCCATCGCGCAAATTAATCTTCAGGATGCCGTCCAGGGACTTCCTGATGGCGGTTTCCGTGTCCCCCTCGCCGTTTATGTCGAGAGAAACATTCCCCTTTCCTTCGAGTACGTCTTTGTTCAGTACATCCCGCATGAGTGGACCGATACTGATTTTCTTGAAATCCTGCCGGACCCCGATATGAGGAGTTTTGACCGCATTAACCGTCAGGGAACCGCTTGTTGTCCCATCGTAGAGAGAGGCGCTCATCGGGCTCACGATCATGCTGCCGCCCGCGGCCTTCAGCCCTATGCGGATATTGGTCGCTTTCAGGTTCCTGGTCTTCAACTGGTCTATGCGGAGTTTCCCGTCGGCCTTGAGGGTGCGGATGGCTGAAAAATCGATCGACTTTTTGGGTTCCAGTACCGTGGCAATCTGCTTCTGTCCACCCACAGGAACGGGCGGCAACCAGCGGTCGGTATCGAGCCGGTCGATGGCGATATCAAAGGTGTAGTAGGGGGTGTCGAAACCGCTGACGCCCAGTTTCGATATAATGGTGTCGCCTTCTACCTTCGTGGTGAGGTCAATCGAGACCTTCTCCGCGGCCAGTTCAAGGCGGGCCTTGCCGTTCATGGCGAGGGTCATGGAGCCTTTGGGCAACTTCGGATTGGTGATCCCGATATCTCCCCGGATAGCCGGCAGATCAAAATATTTCGTCTCCAGGTCGCCTTTCACCGGAGTAGCGATACTCCCCTTGATGGCGTTGTCTCCGCGGGTACCGTTGATGTCGATCGCTACTGACTCCGCCTGGAATGTCCGGGGCGTGCTCTCCAGGGCGGGAATACCCAGGGTCATATCCATCCGGCCACCGGGTTGGGTAAGCATGGCCCGCAGGTTGATTTTTTCCGAGGTGACTTTGTCGTGGGACAACTGAAGCCGCGGCACATCCAGCTTCATCTCCAGGTCATCGGTTCCCTTCTTTCCCTTGAGTGACACCGAGAGTTCCTGCACGACCAAAGACTTTGATGTGCTGTCGGAGTCCACGTCACCCCGGGCGGTCATCTGCAGGCCGGTGATGCCCGCCGCTTCTCCTTTTGCCTCGACGTTCAGTTTCATGAGGGCATAATGCTGTGCCTTGAGGTCCAGGGTAAGGCCGGTGGCCAGATGCACCGACGCGTCAATCTTTGGCTTGTCACCCTGCACCCTGAAGCGGGTCTCCAGTCTTGTAGGCACATTGCCCGCCAGCCTGCCTGTACTGACCTCCAGCGAGCTGACGGAGAATGTCCGCCCCTTTTCTTCATCCTGCAAAGTGAAGGCGGAGTTGGTAATCTTCACGCCCGACACGTCCAGCGCAAAGGGCATGGCCCCTTCTTCCTTCTTTTTCTCCTCTTTCTTTCCCTTCGCCAGGTCGTCGTAGTTGGTTGTGCCGTCCCGATGTTTTACGATCCTTGCCCTCAGGCCGTCGATATGGATGTCATCCACCACCACCTCTTTATGAAGGAGAGGCAGCAGGGCCAGGTAGAGGCGTAACTGATTCACGGCGGCGAACTCTTCAGGGCTGTTTCTCTCGCTCAGGGAGACCTTGCCCAGGTCGATTCCCAACTTGGGGAAGAGGGCCAGCTTGATATCGCCTTCGATGGCGAGGGTGCGCTGGGTCTGTTCCTTGACGTATGAGATGAGGAGGGGCTTGTACTTGTTCGGGTCGAAGGTGAGGACGAGGTACGCTGCAACGACGATTGCAAGGGTTGCGAGGGCGGCAAGGAAGTAAAGGGCGTATTTTGCTTTTTTCATGAAATGCATCTCCTGGTCCTGGTCATTGCTTCAGACGATACAACCTCTCCGCCACCGTCTTTCCCTTATAGCGGTCGAAGGCGCTGCCCATGCTGTCATCCAGGTGTGACAGGCGGTCGTCGGGATGGGGGTGCGTCTTGAAAAGCAGACCCACCCGGCTGTCATCGGCGCCGGCATGTCCGATCTCCTGCAAGACGGCGGGAAGTCCGAAAGAATCATACCCGGCTCTGGTCGCCAGTACAACGGCGATGCGGTCGGCTTCGTACTCGGCGTTCTTGTCGAGGCTGCGGGCAAAGACCTCGGCGCCGCTGCCGATGAGCCTTTTTATGGCCTCGTCTTTTGAACCGGCCTTTTGTGAGAGGAGCCTGCTTCCCATATCGAGCATACGGCCCTGCTGCATCAGTTTCAAGTGGTGTTTCCTTATGATGTGACCGATCTCGTGCGCCAGTACTCCGGCCAGCTCCGCCTCGCTGGTGAGCTTCCGGTAAAGCCCCTTTGTTACCAGTATGTAGCCGCCCGGCGCTGCAAAGGCGTTGATATCCGCGGACTCGATAACACCAAAATGCCAGGCCAGTTCCGGCCGTTCCGACTGAAGGGAGAGCCACCTTCCGACAGTATTGACGTATCTCTGAAGCTTCTCGTCCTTTACCAGCGGCGCGGCTCCCAGCAGGTTCCCGGCCACTTCGCGGCCGATCCTGACCTCTTCTTCCACCGGTATCTCCCCGAAGAGATCGAAGGCCAAGTCAGCAGGCGAGGCCGCTTCATCCTTCTGCGGGGCCTGTTCCGTAGTGCTGGACGGTTGTTCTCCCGGCTTGACCTTCTTGAGGATATCCCCCAGATCGATGGCCTGGACGGTGGAAGCAGTGACGGCAAGGACGATGAGAATGATGAGTTTTCGCATGGCTAGTCCCGGCCTCCTTCGCTAACAGGGGAGGGCGGTGCGGCCAGGAACGGCACACTCTGTCTCGCCAGTTTCGCCTTTGCCGCAAACTTCTCCGCCTCCTGTGACGATATGGTGAAAGACTCCATCGCTTTTACTTCTTTCTCGTTGAATTTCGCGGCTTTCAGCTCCTCTTCGTTAAGGCCCCGAACGCCGGTAGTCGCAACGATCTGCCCTTTCCCGGCCCTGCCTGAAGCGATATCCAGCAGACCTGAAGCCTCTTTGCCCGCCGATTTCCCAGTTGCCTCGCCCCGTTTGACGCTGAGCATACGTACCCATCCCTTGCCCCGACCGGTTGAGAGATAATACCAGCCGCCCTGGCGTTTCAGTATCTCGACCTTCTCGCCGACCGCCAGGGTAGCGATGGTTTTTGCGTCGCGGAACGGTTCTGTTTTCAGGGCATCTTTCTTGAT
>JAOUDF010000303.1 GCA_029859385.1 Nitrospirota bacterium | reverse complement strand
AAGCTTTTTGCCGCTAATACCGCCTTTATCGTTTATCTCATCGACGGCAATCTGCGCCGCGACAAGCGTCTTTCGGCCGTACTCGGCCAATTCGCCCGTCTCGGGACCAAGGACGCCGATCTTCATGTCGCGGGGCGGCAGGGTTCCGGCGGAAGGCTGCACAACCTTGTCGACCTCTGTCGCGGGCTGGGGCGCTTCCTTCTTGCCGCAGCCGACCAGCAGCGACGCAAGGAGAATGGCATGGAGAACTATGATGGAGGAACGGAATATCGGAGACATGGAAACCTCCTGATAACGCAGGAAAGACTGCTACGGGGTGTTGGCCCCGCCTTCTATGAACTTCCCGAAATCCTGCGGCAGGACATCGAGAAAATCTTCTTCGAGCAGGAAGACGTTTGGTGCATTGGCCCGCTTGGCGAAGAGCCCGCGGTTGATCTTGTCGCGGTCGCCGACCAGCAGTGCCTGGGGCAGATCTTTTTCCCCCGCCCAGAGGGTGAACCGGGCGCGGGGCTTGTCGAGCCCGTACTCCTTCAGCTCTTCAACCTTGACATCCTCGCGGATGAACTGCTTGATCTTCGCATTCTTGATCTGGTAGAGGACTTCCATAACCTTGGGGATGCTCGCAATCCCTTTCACCGGCTTCATGGTCTCCCAGCGCCCTTCGGAGGGCTGTTCGACCACCACCGTCTGGTCTCCCCGGACAATCTCGACCATCGCCATCTTGAGGGGGTCGAGGGGGAGGACGGTCTTGTCACGGAGGTCATAGACCGAGCGCTCGGCCTCAGCCCTCACGTCGGCATGGACCCGGTGGACCCTGGCATCGCCCTCGAGCATCGCCCAGGCCACGTTCTCCGTGGGGGCGCGGCTCCCAAAGAATATCCGGTGGACGCGGCTGTCGCCCTGCACCGTAAATGCCATCTCCAGTTCGGGCTTTTCGAGTTGCAACTCCCGGAGCTTGACGGGGTCGGGATTCTCGAAGAGGATGGCATCGCTCTTGGCCGTGAGCGCCTGTTTCAGGAGCTTCTCTATGGCCCCAGCATCGGCGAGGGCCAGAAGAGGCTCTTCCAGCACCCAGCCCGCTTTTTCCTTCTTGCAGACGATCTTCTGCTCACCCTGCCTGAGTTCAACCCCGGTCACCGAATCAGCGGAAAAGTTGAAGAGGAGCTTGGCCTCCTCCGTCTTCTTCTCCTGCTTCTCAAACTCGGTGTCGAACACGTAGACGACACCCCCGACGGCGGCCAGCACAATCAGCCAGAAGAGGGTCTTTCTGAAGGAGCTCACTTACGCAACCTCCGGCGACCTATCATTACGGCGCCGGCAAGCAGGCTGAGGAGCGGCATGACGACCACCGGGATCCAGAATACGGTCTTATCCTGCGTCTTCGTCATGATCATCGGAGTAACCGTCTGCTGGCGCGGCCGGATTGAGACCAGGTCCTCCTCTTCCGCCAGCCAGTTCACGCAGTTGAGGAAGAAGTCGCCGTTACCGGCAAGGCCAATATGGGTGTTGCTGCCGAAATCGGAATCACCGAATACGACGATCTTGGCATACTTCTTCTTGTAGGCCTCCTTCAGCTTGGTCACGGAGGGATCTTCGCCCGGCGCGGCAGGGATGTCGGCGGCGGGCTGGGGCGCCTTGGTCGCCTCCACCGCCACTACGGCCGCAATGGATACAGGCCCCTTCTTGTCTCTGGCGGCGTCGTAGTCGGCCCTGCCCTCTTCCAGTGCCTTCTGGTCGGTTTCCGCCCAGCTGTTGGTGCTGGTCGAGGCGAGGCTGTATACCCCCTTTTCAGGGTTCTTGGTCACCTCCACCGAACGGGCAAGGGGGAAGAAGGTGGCGACGTTGAAGTCCTGGGTAAGGGGGTGCTTGGGCTCATATTCGTTGACCACGGGGGTCAGGTAGTTGGCGCCAAAGACCTGGCTCAGCTTGTCGATGATAATGTCGTTGCCTATGGTGAAGCCGTACTTGCTCAGATGGGATGCCAGATTCGGGGCGCCGCCGGGATCGAGCTGCACCAGCAGTTTACCCCCTTTGGCGATATAGTCGTCGAGCTTGTCCAGTTCATCGGGAAGGAAATTCTGCTGCGGACCCGAGATGACCACTTCCGCCGCATCGTCAGGGACTCCCTCCTGCGAACCGAGCAGCACCAGCTCCTTGACCGCGTAGTTCTCCCTGGCAAGGGTATCGCCAACGACCTTGTAGCCGTGGCCTTCCTTGTCCAGGATGCTGTTCTCCCCGTGCCCCTTGAGGAAATAGATGGTCTTTATCTTGTCCCGGGTGAGTTTCAGCAGGGCATTGGTCAGCACCTCCTCGGTCTCCATGCCAACGATCTCCTGCTTCCCTTCGGAAATGAGCAGGGTCGTACGGTAGGAGGTAACACCGTACTTGGAGGCGACGCCCGGTTTCTTGTCGGGGTCGACGAACTCATAGGTGAACTTAGGCGACGCAGCGGCGTAGTCCATGAGCAGGTCCTGCATCATCTGCCTGGCCTTTTCATGGAACATGTCGCCGGAACCGCGGTAGAAGGCCATGACGTGGATATCTTTCTTCAGATTCCGCAGGATCTTCTTGGTCTGGCTCGAAAGGGTGTATCGCTGGGTTTCGGTCAGGTCGAACCGCGCCCGGTATTTCGAGGTGAGAAACG
>JAOUDF010000072.1 GCA_029859385.1 Nitrospirota bacterium | reverse complement strand
GTTCGGGCAAATCCCCGGGGCAGCAGGAAATAGAGAAGTTTCTTCGCGATTACGCGGAAAAACTGGCGGTCGCCTATGCAGCGGGAAGTCCCAACGAGATGGTAAAGCTTCCGGTTACCAAGGAGCTCGAGGATGAGCTGATTACCGATGTCCTGCATCAGGTGATGCGGGGGAGGACCATGAAGCTTACCCTCAAGCGGATGGGTATCGGCCGGGTCGACTTCCCCAATCCATGGATCGCGTCGGTGCGGGTGCACGAGGTCTGGGACTACAAGTACGAATATAACAAGGGAAAGACCGGGCCCGAGGGAGGCACCTCCGACATAAAGGGCGTCTACACCCTTCAAAGGACGCCCGAAGGCTGGAAGGTGGCATCGTTCATCATCGGCGAGGAGGGAGGTCCCCGTGTCCGTTAGGCAGATTGCACGGCTCCCCGAACTGATTGGCTCCCGCCGCCTCTCCTTCATCATCATCGGGCTTCTGGCGGCCTACTATGTAAGCCTCCTGATCTTTTCGACCATGGTTCACCCCGCGGGGGTGATCGGCATCGCGAAGACCGTACCGTTTCAGGTCCTCTACATCGCCCTCTTCGCCAACCTGCTGGCATGCACCCTGAGGCGCACCCCCCGCTGGATACGTCGGTGCATGAAAGGGACTGCCGTTGCCGACGATGCAACGCCGGACCGGATCATAGCGTTTTCTGACCTCTCCCGGGAACAGGCCCTCGATGCGGCAGCGAAGGCCCTTGAGGCGGAGAAGTACTCCCTGACGAGAGACGGTGAGTTGGCCGGCGGGGTAAGGGGGCGGTTCGGCGCCCTGGGGAGCCTGGTCTCCCATTGGGGCATGGTGATCGTCCTTGTGGGGGCCTTCCTGAGCCTTAACCACCGGTTTGTCGGCGAGGCGCTGGTCTCGGAGGGAGACAAATTCTGGGGCACGGCGCGGGAATACACCAGCTTCAATCCGCCCACATCGTTTCGCCAGAACGCGCCGAAAGTATCGTTCCGGGTCGACAAGGTGGAGGCGGAGTTCTGGGAGGACAAGCTCCTCTTCACCAAGCTGGCGGCGCAGATGCACAGCCCCGCTGATTCCAAGGGCGAACCGGTGGTGGTGAGGATCAACGAACCCATCTTCTCCAACTGGTACACCACCAGCGTGCGGTTGACCGGCTACGGATTTTCACCCAAGTATGTGCTTCGGAACGACATGGGCAAGGAACTGGAGAGCTCGTGGGTGAACATGTCGATCTTTCCGCCCGGCTCGGAGGACTCGTTCCGCGTGCAGATGATCCCCCACCGGTTTTATGTGAAACTCTACCCCGACTACCGGCAAAAGGAAGGAAAGCCGGACACGGCATCGATGAACCTGAATAACCCGGTATTTCATCTGAAGGTGGCGAGCCACAAGATCGTTACCTTCGACGGGCTGCTGCTGCCTACGCAGAGGGCCGACGTCGAAGGGTATTCCCTTGCCTTTGAGGGGATGAAGAAGTGGGCGACGGTACAGGTCGTGAAGGATGCGGGGTATCCGGCCATCTTCGTGGGGACCCTCTTGATATGTATTGGAAACCTCTGGCGGTTTGTCTTCTTCCGCAGGGATATAGTTGCAAAGCCGGGCCCCGGCGGCCAATCTCTCTTTGTCTATTGCCGGGCCGATTCGCTGTCGCTTTCGGACCGCTGGGCGGAGGCGCCGCTGGCGGCTATCGAGAAGGCGCTGGCTGACGCCAGCCGGAATAATGAATAATGGAGTGCTGAATGCTGATTGAAAAATCACTGATGTATGCCGCCATTGCCCTTTATATCGCGGGTTTGGGGTGCGCTCGCTGGCGTCTGCTCCGGTTTGCCGTAGCGGGTGCCTTTGCGCTGCATACCGTCGCCATTGCCATTCGGTGGGTGGCTGTCGGCCATCCGCCCCTCTTCGGCACCTATGAGAACACCAGCGCCACCGCCTGGTTTATGGCGGCAACGGTCCTTATCGTACTCTTCCGCTATACCGGGGCGGAGAAGACCGCCTTTATCACGCTGGTCACGGCGCCCTTCCTGATGATCTACGGAATGACCTTCAACCTGGCGCGGGTCCCCCTCACTATTTCCGAGCGGAGCCTCTGGGTCGACTTCCATTCGCTCTTCGCGGGGATCAGTTACGGCGGCTTCGTTCTGGCCATGGCAGCCGGTTTGCTGGGGCTTTTGAAAAAGGGGGCGGAGCTGGATGACCGGGTTGGATTCCGGGGCCTTTTATGGGGTTTCGGCGGCCAGAGCCTCACCCTCTTTACCGGCGTGGTCTACTCCTATCTCCTTTTCGGCAGGATGTGGCAGTGGGACCCCATGCAGACCTACACCCTCATGGCGTGGCTGCTCTATGCCCTTCTCATCCACCTCCGCCTCTTCTACCGATGGGAGATGTCCCGGATACTTGCCCTTTCCCTTGGTGCCTTCATCGTTGTGGCCCTCTCCTACTGGACCCTCATCTACCTGCCGCCGGGGGCTACCTTTCATACCTTTGACATAGACAGCAGGACCCATTTCATTTTCTGAGTCCACATAAAGTCACCATCACTCCGGGTTGGGCACTTGCGCCTTCCCCTGGATAGGCATATAGTATGGGGCAACTGACAGGCCGTTTAATCGGAGATCTGCCGAGCGTATGGATATCAAACGTATTTTCGCGCCATTAACCACCGAAACGGTGCAGTCACTCAAGTCGGGTGAACAGGTACTGATCTCGGGCACTATCTACACGGGCCGCGACGCCGCTCATCGAAAAATGGTGGAAGGGCTCTGCAAGGGGCAGCCTCTTCCCTTCGACCTCAAAGACCAGATCATCTACTACACCGGCCCCACGCCGGCGCCGCCAGGGAGGCCCATTGGCTCGGCCGGACCGACCACCAGCTACCGCATGGATGCCTACACTCCCGCCCTTCTCGGACAGGGCCTCAAGGGGATGATAGGGAAAGGGCCAAGGGGAGGAGAGGTCCTTGCCGCGATCAAGAGGCATGAGGCCGTCTATTTCGCCGCCCTGGGCGGGGCGGGGGCGCTGATATCCCGGAGCATCAAAAAGGCCGAAGTGATCGCCTACCCCGAGCTGGGGCCCGAGGCAATCTATCGCCTCGAGGTCGAGGACTTCCCGGTAGTGGTCATCAACGATATCCATGGCGGCGATCTTTACCGTGACGTGAACCCCGACGAGGTGAGCGAAGGGTGAGGATTTCAGGGGGATCGGCCAAGGGACGTTCACTGGCGAAGCCGAAGGGCGACCATGTCCGTCCGACGTCGGCCAAGGTGCGGGAGGCGGTATTCAACATCATCCGGCCGCATCTCGAAGGCGCGAAATTTCTTGACCTCTGCGCCGGCACCGGGGCCATGGGGATGGAGGCCCTGAGCCAGGGCGTGGCGCACGCGGCCTTTGTCGATTCCGACAGCCGTTCAGCGCGGCTGATAAAAGATAATCTGGCGCGGCTTGAGCTCGAAACGTCGGCCAGGATCGTTACCGTCGGCGCCCTCGATTTTGTGAAAAATTTCAGGGGC
Source organism: Nitrospirota bacterium (assembly GCA_029859385.1). Lineage (GTDB taxonomy): Bacteria > Nitrospirota > JAOUDF01 > JAOUDF01 > JAOUDF01 > JAOUDF01. Next base: position 7,309 of record JAOUDF010000072.1, on the reverse strand, counting down.
GAGCCCTTCGATATCGTCTACTTCGATCCGCCCTACGCCATGGAGGAACTGGAGCAGATAATCATGCTGATTGGCGAGAAGGGGGTGCTTAAGTCCGGCGGAGCGCTGCTGGTGGAGCATGCATCCAAGAGACCGCTTGCCGATGAGATGGGGCGCCTTGGGTTGAAAAAGAGTTACCGGTATGGCGATACTTCGTTGAGTTATTACATCCGTATCGAAGAGGGGGAAACCGATGCGTAAACTGGCAGTCTATCCGGGGACCTTTGACCCCGTCACCAACGGCCATATCGACCTGGTAAAACGGAGCCTCTGCATATTCGACTCACTCATTGTGGCAGTGGCGGTCAACCCCAAGAAGACGCCTCTCTTCAGCGTTGAAGAGCGGGTAGACCTCATACGCAGGGCCACGGAGCATTTGGGAAATATCGAGGTGGATGCCTTCGACGGCCTGCTGGTCGACTATGCCCGGCAGAAGGACTCAGTTGCCATTATCAGAGGACTGCGGGCCGTGTCGGACTTTGAGTACGAACTGCAAATGGCCCTGATGAACCGACGCCTCGACAGCAGCGTGGAGACGGTCTTCTTGATGCCCAGCGAGGAGTATGTCTACCTGACATCGACGGCGGTAAAAGAGGTGGCCAGCTTTGGCGGACGGGTAGAGGGGCTGGTGCCGGAGTGTGTGGAAGAGGCGCTTAAAAAGAGGTTGGCGGGCTAGTCGGTGCGGAGGCATTATCCCGATTGCCACACCCGGCATTTTCTGGTATAACATTTCCCCGCATATAATAAAGATCATTAACACGGAGGCTATCATGAGACAAAAAGAGCGCGAGCTCCGCAGGGAGCGCAAGAGGAAGGAAGAGTCAAAAAAGGCACGGATCAAGGCTGCGAAGGCGGCCAAAGCAGCTCCTGCAGGTAAAAGATAAGACGGTTTTCGGGGCAGTAGCTCAGCTGGGAGAGCGTCGCGTTCGCAATGCGAAGGTCGGGAGTTCGATCCTCCTCTGCTCCACCAATAATATTAGAGAGCCAGTTCAGAGGTCTTGTTACAGAGCTTTGGCTGGCTCTTTTTTATCTGCGTGCTTGTAGTGATTTGAATGAATAGCCTGTATGGGTAACAACTCGTACTGGCCCAGCCCATTAATGGCTGGTGTGTAACCAGTCCGGGCTGTTCCGTAATTAGCAAGTCGTGCATGACTTTAGATATGCAGGAAATAGGAATGAGCACGGAAGCCGACGCCCGCATAATAATCGACAAGCTACTTGAGGCTGCTTATTGGCGTATCACCAATAAGGCGCAAGTCTCTACGGAAGAAGCCGCCGCTGACGGCCGTGCGGATTACCTGTTAAAAGATTCTCGCACCCGCCCGCTTGCCGTCCTGGAAGCAAAACGCTTTGCCGTCGATCCCTACACCGCCAAGGAGCAGGCCAAGGCCTATGCCCTTTCCCTGGGTGCTCCGTTTATCATTTTGAGTAACGGGCAGGAGCACTATTTCTGGGATTATAACGATGGCGATGCCCGCGCGATCATGGGCTTTCCCAGCCAGGCCGACCTTGAACGCAGGGCAAATATCAAACTTCACCGTAAAGGTGATGTCAAACAATGCCTCGCGCTTCAGCCATTGCCGCACCGGTTTGCATTCAAGGGCGAAGAAGTAGAAGCCCGTTCCTATCAGCTTGAGTGCCTGCAAAAGGCTGATGATGCATTGATTGGCGGACGCCGTCGCATGCTCTTTGAGATGGCGACGGGTACCGGCAAGACATTGACCATCGCCATGTTAATGAAACGCTGGTTTCAGGCAGCGCTGGTCTCACGAGTGCTTTTCCTGGTTGATCGCATTGAATTGGCCAAGCAGGCCAAAGAGACCTTTGACGAATACCTGCGTGACTGGCCCACGGTCATCCTGTACGGCGGCAAGCGCAGTCTCGAAGGGCAGATTGTGGTAGGCACTCTCGACACTATTGCAACTCAGCTTGGCGGTAACGGCTTCGGGCATGGTTATTTTGACCTTGTAGTGACCGACGAATGTCACCGTTCTATTTACAACACGCATCGGGCAACGCTGGGGCATTTCGATGCAATCCATGTCGGCCTGACCGCAACGCCAAACCCCGGCGAGTTGCAGTGCATAAGCGAGCATGAGCGCCGCCTCGTCCGCAATACGTACATCTTCTTCGATTGCTGGGATTCGGCCAGGAAAGAAGGCCGCCCAACCTTTGAATACGACATCCAGCGCGGCATCAATGACGGCTACCTGGCCAAATACCGAGTCTATCATGCCGAAAGCGTGCTTACCTACGAAGGGGCCGAGTGGGAAGGCGAAGAGATTAAACCCGGGGCTTGGGGCCGGGATGTGGAGTCAGAAGACCGGCTGAAAACCATTATTCAGGAATATTTCTCTGCCGATGCTGACCGGGCGAAAGAGCGGCCAAGAAAAACCATCGTCTTTGCTGTTTCGGAGAAACAGGCGTCAATCCTGGTACGTCTGTTCAACCGGTTGTTGTCCGATGATGACTGCCTGCGCATAGCCGGGCAGATTAACCGTTCCCCTTCACAGGTCCGGCAGGACTTTGCCAAAAAGATCACTTGTTACACGAATAATGGCAACCCCAAGCCGGTAATCGATGAATTCAAGTACGATCCGCTGCCTATGGTCGCGGTGTCGGTGGACATGCTGGACACCGGCTACGATCAGAAGAACATCGAAAACCTGGTAATGCTTCGCCCCACCCAATCGCCCATCAAATACGCCCAGATGCGTGGGCGCGGCAGCCGCCTTTGTCCCAAGATCGGCAAAGAGGAATTCATAATCTACGACTTTGTCGGCAATTCAAAGCGCTTCAACGATCCCGGCGAGGCGTATCAAAAACCAAAACTGGTCGGTGTAGCGCCGGGTTCCCGCTCCGCTGAGACAGGCGAAATCGAGGAAGGTGATTCTCAACAGACCGAACCGGAAACCAAATACAAAAAGAGTTTCCCGGAGTTTCTTATTGCCGAAGGCTCCCTCGATGATGAAATTCGTGCACGGGAGATTATCCTGGTCGGCCCGGAGGGGCTGGCCATCGACCGCAAGACTTATCGCGAAGAGTGGGAAAAGAAGGTCGTGGAACTCAGACGATCGGACCCTGCGGTCGAAAAGATATTCCGTGGTGAAGAGCTAACCGATGTCGAATGGGAGGACCTTGCCCGTCGCCTGAATTCACCGACGCACTATTTCAATGAAAACACCCTGCGCCGGGCCTTTGAGCAACCGACCGGCTCACTTACTGACTTTATCCGCGTTGCCCTGGGTGTTGACCGTTTCCTGACTCGGGATGAGCGCATCGAAAAAGCCTTTAACACTTGGGTTTCCGAGCACTCCGACAGTATCAAGCCGGCTCAGGCGCAAATGCTGCGTCTGCTAAAGGCACGGGTAATGACGGGAGAAGAGATTACCATGCGCCTATTCAGTCAGCCGCCATTTTCGCTCTGGGGTGGTTTGACGCGCATGGAGCAACTCTTCGGCAAAGAGCAACTTTTGCAGATGGTTGATGAATTAAACGCCCTTCTGGCGGCGTAGTGCATAAGGACAATACCCACAATGGATAGCGGACAGATTCAGGGCACCCTCAAGGCCCTTTGCAAGGTGATGTGGGACAACAACGTCACCAATCCCATCACCTATGTTACCCAGATTTCCTACCTGCTTTTCCTCAAGATGCTGGAAGAGATGGACCATGAGCAGAAAGAAGCCCAAAACGGCAACTACCGCTCGCTATTTGGCAAGTACAAGGATGGAAACAAGGAACTGGATTTCGACCCACTGCGCTGGAGCGTGCTCACCTCCAATCCGGACAACGAAGCCATGCTCCGCACCCTGCGCGACACGCTCCCCTTGCTTGCACAGCATCCGAACCTCTCCCAGGGCGGCCGGGCCATCTTCCGTAACGCGGCCATAGTTATACCCAACGGCGCTACGCTGAGACGGGCCGTGGACATCATTTCCCCCCTCTCGTTTCTCGGCATGGACGCAGATATCAAAGGGGACCTCTTCGAATATCTGGCCAGCGAGTTGGGCGGACAGAAGAAGGCGGCCCAGTTCCGCACCCCACGGCATTTGATCCGCGTAGTGACACAGATGGTCAACCCCCGAATCGGCGGCACCGTCTGTGATCCGGCCTGCGGTTCCGGCGGCTTTCTCATCGCGGCCTACGAACATATCCTGTTGACCAATACCAGCCCGGAGTTCATCCACGAAAAAGTAGCGCCCGACGGCGCGGTGCGCAGGCTCGGCATTGGCGATAAACTCTCCCGCGCCCAATGGGACTTTCTTCAGACCGGCGCATTCTACGGCTTTGACGGCGATCAGGACATCCTGCGCATGGCCGCCATGAACGCCATGCTGCACGGCTTCGACCGCTGTCCGATGGTCCAGCGAGACTCCATTTGCGGCGGCGAAGACAAGTGGGATGACATCCAGTTCGACTATATCCTGGAGAATCCCCCCTTCTCCGGTTCGCGCGGCGACGCCAAGCGGTCGCTGAGAATCGAAAAGGGAGACAAGTACGTCCTCTTTCTCGCCCACGCCCTGCGAAGCCTGCGTCCCGGCGGTACCGCAGGCATCATCTTTTCCAATGGCATCCTGTTTGGCGACACGGGAAGCCATATCACCGTCAAGGAGCGGTTGCTGCGAGAATTCGATCTCCAGGCAGTGGTGATCCTGCCCAAGGGGATGTTCGAGCCCTACACCCCCAATCAGACCTGTTTCTTCATATTCAGAAACAGCGGCAAGCCGACAGAGAACGTCTGGTTCTTCAAGGTGGACGGCGACGGTTCGTCCCTCTCCAAGTCGCGCAAATTCGGCAGCCAGTATCGTAACGACTTCCCTGATCTGCTGCGCATGTGGCCGGGGCGTGAAACCGAAGAGGGTCGTGCCTGGCTGGTTCCCGCGCAGAGGATTATCGACAGTAACTACCGTATGACTCTCTCCGATCTCGATCTTATTGAGACGGAGACGGTCGAGCACGCTGAGCCCGAGGAGATTCTGGCCTCGGTCGCCTCCAAAGAGGAGCGGATTCTGGAACTGATTGCCGAGATGCAGGAGTTGCTGGCTAGAGGGAATGGGGAATGAGTGTCTGGCCCCTTCGAAAACTTGGCGACGATGACGTTTGTCTTCTAAATCCCAAGAAAAGGGAAGTTGCCAAAGTTGACGACAACACCCCCGTTTCATTCGTACCAATGATGCGTGTTGACGATGTGTCAGGGACTATGGACGTATCAGAGATTAAAAGCATTGGTGAAGTACGAAAAGGGTATACCTATTTTGCAGGGGGCGATGTCGTATTTGCCAAGATTACTCCCTGCATGGAGAACGGAAAGTCTGCGATTGCTTGCAATCTGATGAATGGAATTGGTTTCGGAACCACGGAATTTCATGTCTTGCGTCCTGGTCCATTGGTTATTCCTGAATGGCTGCATCTATTTGTCCGAAACAGGGAATTCCGCGAAGAAGCAAAGAAAAATATGCAAGGAGCTGCTGGGCAACAGCGAGTGCCAGTAGATTTTCTGCGAGCGGCAACAATCCCAGTCCCGCCCATTGACGAACAACGCCGGATCGTAGCGCGGACCAAGGAATTGACCCGCCTCGCCGAATATTCTCGGAAGCTTGCTGCCGAGCGCGAGACCGAGCTTGACGCTCTTCTGCAGGCGCTTTACTGCCGAATGATCGAAGACGTTGACTGGAAGCCCCTGAAAGATGTTGCTTCGCTCGTTCGTCGTGCGGTCAAACCCAAGCCAAATGGAGAATACGAGGAGATGGGAATTCGAAGTTTCGGCAAGGGGACATTCAAGAAGCCGGTATTGACCGGAAAGCAAATTGGCAATAAAAGAATCTACACCATCCACGAAGGCGACCTTGTTTTCAACAACGTGTTTGCCTGGGAAAAAGCCATTGCCGTTGCCAAGGCCGAGGATCACGGCAGGGTCGGTTCTCACCGATTCATCACCTATGTGCCACATGAAGGCCTCGTCACTTCGGAATTTCTCTGCCACCATTTTCTGAGTGAACACGGTATCGAAGACATCCGTGCGGCGTCACCCGGTTCGGCGGGAAGAAACCGCACACTCGGGCTGAAAAAGTTGGAGAAGATTCTTGTACCTGTACCTCGTTACGATGAACAGCAACGATTTTCTGAAATAGCCAAACGTCGCCAACTAATTCAGCTTGAAACGAGAGGGATCGAAGACGAAATGAAAACCTTCCTTTCGGCCCTGCTCGCCAAGGCGTTTCGTGGAGAACTGTAGGCATGGCGCAAAGGGTCATCCAGATACCCACACTGAACGACAGCCCGACAGACTTCGGGCGGCTGTTCGGGATATGGAGTCAGGCCAACGACTATTTCGAGGACGTGCGTTTCGATTTCTCCCACTGCGGGTTCTTGCGTCCTAATGCTGTTGCCTTCCTGGGCGGGCTGGCCCGGCTGATCGAGTCGCGCATGGGCAGCGTGGTCTTCGACTGGGGCACACTACGCAACGAGAAAGTCATGACCAATCTCTGCCAGAACGGCTTTGCCAGGACTTTTGGCTACCCTTCATCCAGTTGGGATGGGCATTCAATTCCGTACCGTGAAGACCTTACTCTGGATATGAACAGTATCATGGATTATCTGACCTACAACTGGATTGGCAAAGGCTGGGTACATGTCAGCGACCGCCTGCGGGATGCTATTGCAGGCAGAATGTGGGAGATATACAACAACGCCTTTGAACACAGCGGCACTGAGATCGGCGTCTTTACCTGTGGGCAGCATTTCCGATATTACAACGACCTTATTCTTTCGGTCGTGGATTTTGGTCAGGGAATCCCCGCAAAGATACGTACTTTTGCCGGAAGAGACCCCCGGGCGCAGGACTTGCCGGCCGATGCCTGTTTGCGCTGGGCGTTTACAAGGGGAAAGAGTACCTGCACCGAAGGTGTTGCACGTGGACTTGGTCTTGACCTGTTGAAGGAATTTGTCCAGATCAATCAAGGCAAGCTGGAGGTTTACAGTAACGACGGCTATGCTATTATCGATAAGGACGGCGAACGGTACGAGAACCGCGAGATCTCTTTTGAAGGGACTGTGGTTCATATCACCCTGCGCTGTGACGAGAACCTTTACCGATTCAGCGACGAAGCCGACCCGCCGTTTTAACAAGAGGGGACCCGCTATGAAACTATCAATTAAGGACAAGATTGGCCCGCGCTGCATTATCAAGGAAGACGGGCAGAAGATTTACGACGTAATTATCGAGCCACTGAGGCAGGGCGAGACTGTCACACTGGATTTCTCGGGG
>JAOUDF010000302.1 GCA_029859385.1 Nitrospirota bacterium | reverse complement strand
GGCACTGCTCATCCAGCGCTTGCCAGGGTCCGCGACTTTTTTTACGAACTTTATCTCATCGATATAGAGCTCAGCGCCGCCGTTGGCCATGACTGAAAAGCTGTACGTCTTCGTTTCATCGATATACACCCATCCGTTCCAGTAAACGCTGAACTTCTTTACCAGACCCAAAGGCTTCCAGTCGAGCGTCGCGGTACGAAAGTGGATGCCGGGATCAACTGTTTTGTGGTAATACGGCCCCGTAATGGACGCCCTCTCCGGCTCGGCGTTGTTATAATAGTAACCGGTGATGCCTCGAGGGACAACTGGCATGACCTGTGCTGAAGCCGAACCGACTACTGCACAGGTCACGATTATGACAAGAAAAAGAACAGGAAAGAATTTGCGCACCAGCTTGCATCTCCGCCAATAGAGCATCAATTAAAACACCTCTAGGACGAATAATACAAGCAGAAATTCAGTTAGATATCCGCAGGGTTGGGATAATGCAACCAAAGACGGATGATGGCTTACCGGTTGGAAGCCATTGTCCGCTGTGCAGGGTTGCCGATGCGGTAGTCAAAATTGGCGCTGATCAGCTCATTGACCCACTTCTGCCTGTCAGGCGAGGAGAGGCCGACCTTTGCGACAGAGAAGGCAGGTACGCGGCTGGAAAACTGATAACTGACCAGCCCTGCATAGCCCTCCTGCTTCATGAAACGATATGCATTAAAAACAGAACCGGAATTCCCGGTGGGAAGGGTAAACTGGATAAGGGCCTCTTTGCCGCCGTTACAGGGAGTTACCTCGTAGGTCAATCCCGGATTTTCCTCCTGCAGCTTCTTGCCGAATTTCTCCGCCGCTGTCATGGGGCTCATAAGGCGGGGATGATGGCGGATGGCGATGACCCTGGTCCAGCTGTCGCCACTCTCATCACCCTTGATGAATTCGGCGGTACGGACATAATCCTTCTCAACTTCCTGCTGGGCAAGGTAGACATCGCCGTCAAACATTACGGCGCCGGTAGTTTCGATTGAAGCCGCCGATACGGTCATCGGCAGAAGAAAAGCTGCGGCAAGTGAAATCACGAGATTTTTTTTCATGACGACCTCCGGGGTTACTATCAATTGCAATAGTAACCTCATCGGCGTGATCGGGGGAAACATTAGGGCATATGAACGCTTTTTTTAAATTTTTCTACACCATGTTTACCATTTAAAATCAGCCACTTAAACCATTTTCCAGCGTTTTTCAATACCCATTTTGCGTGCGCAAAAAAAGCCGAATCAGCCCAACAGGCCGACCCGGCTTAATATTTTTTTATTCACCCTGCTTATTTAGCTCTGTTTTGTCGGCTTTTTTTGCTCTTTTGGCGCAAATTTGACAGACAGGAGCAGCCGGACGCTACCTAGAGATCAATAACCCTGACCGCTTTTCCTGTCGCCGTGATACCCCGCTCATCCTCGACAAATTCTATGTCCATCTCATCAACCTTTTTAAATGCCTGGAGCAAGGCGTTCCATTCCCGGCAGCTAAATTGGCAGGTAAAGAACTTGTCCATCTTGACACCGGCAATAAAGGCAACCAGAAAAGCGTTGATCTCCTCCTTCTTTCTTGTTACCGGCTTGATTCTAACGGCCCCGCCCCGGCCAACAGTATCGAAAATCTCCTGAATAGCATAGAATATATTCCCATTTCCAACCGTCGCCGACATCTCCGTCACCTCCTCCAAGGCTGATATTTCCTTATCCGGCATTTCAGTGTTCACTGCATCCCCCTCAAAGACCCGTGTCCGGAAAGCACGATCTTAAGCGCATTTTTTGCTCTTAAGCGGAGAATGGCAGGAAGTGTGCCAGAATATAGAGTGAGTATTTACAGAGAGTTACAGCTTTTCAGGGAGCTCGGGCAAGGCCCAAATTGTCGCGGATAGGCCCATTATGGGCCTGAATGGGAAACTAGTCGATTCTGCGGTTAAACATTTTGCGGTTTACTTTAAGGAAGTCGGCTGCCTTTGTCCGGTTGCCGTCACAACGCTCGAGGGCAACCTCTAATAGCCGGTTCACCGCCGCGTCGAGGGAGAACTGGTCGACGGGCAGGTCTATCTTTATACTGACCCTCTCCCCCGCTTCATCGGCGCCGTCCTTTTCGACGATGCCCAGGTGGGAGGGGGTAATCAGCTCGCCGTCGGTCAGTATCGTCGCCCGCTCGAGGCAGTTTCTCAGTTCACGGACATTGCCCGGCCACGGGTAGGCCAGCATGGCATTCATGGCCGCCCGGGAGACGCCGGGGAGCTGCCTGCCCAGCTCCTTTTGAAACTGCTCCATGAAGCTGCTGACCAGCAGGGGGATATCCTCCCGCCGTTCCCGCAACGGAGGGATCGTTATCGGAAACATGCAGAGCCGGTGATAGAGGTCTTCGCGGAACTTCCCCTCCTTTACCATGGCCTTGAGGTCACGGTGGGTCGTGGCGATCACCCGGCACTCAGCCTTGATCGTCTTGTTGGAGCCAACCTTCTGATAGCACCGCTCCTGGAGCACCCGCAAAAGCTTTGCCTGAAGGTCCAGCGGCATGTCGCCGATCTCGTCCAGCAGCAGCGTCCCCTTTTGGGCTGCGTCGAACTTGCCGTCCCGGTCGCGGTCGGCACCCGTAAAGGCCCCCTTCACATGGCCGAAGAGT
>JAOUDF010000071.1 GCA_029859385.1 Nitrospirota bacterium | reverse complement strand
CTTCTGGCTGACAGGGGTGGGGCTTATGATGCATTACAAGATTCCGCCCGGCATGGGCAGACAGCTTCGGCTTCTGCACAGCCAGCAGGTGGTATTCGTCGTCTGGCTGGTATTGATTCTGTTGGGACATATGCTGGTGGTGTAAAACCTTTGAACGGATTGAAGATTGACGGCATTTAACGGAGGGACGCATGGATCTGAAGCTTGACAGGAACGAGTTCAATTTCTTTCTCAAGGCCCTTGCCATCAATGGCAAAAAGATCATCGACAAGTCGGTGGACACCTACAACCAGCTCTTTCACCTTGGCCCCGAAGAAAGCAAGGCCATCTACAGTGAGATAGGTGAAAAACTTGAGAAAAAAGGTGACTTCGAGGGCGCAATCAACACATACCGCAAGCTTCTCGCCCACGACCCTAACAATGTGGACGCGCTGTTCAACATCGGCAAGACGCTTCTGACCATAGGCCGACTTCCCGAGGCCATAGAGGCACTCAAGAAGGTGACCGTGCTCGACCGGAACTTCGCCCAGGCATTTTATCTGCTGGGCTCGGCCCATTTCTCCCGGGATGAGAACGACGAAGCGCTGGCGGCCTTCGAAAAGGCGGTAACGCTCAACCCCGGCAACGCGGAGGCATGGTACAAAGTGGGCCTCATCCACGACGGCCGTCATGAGCACGACGCAGCCATCGAGGCATACCAGAAGGTAATCGCGCTGAACCCGGCCCATATCAAGGCATATCAGAGCCTCGGCTTTACTTACGAGGCAAAGGGGATGCGGGACGAAGCGGTGAAGTATTTCAAGAAATCGATAGAGATTGAAGAGAGGAAGGGCTGAAACAGCCCTAACAATTTGAAGGAGGAGCGCTGATATGTTGAGTATCGTCATGGGGATCGTCGCAATCTGTCTGGGTATCTGGGGGTTGACCAAATACTGGTGGTATATGGTGGAAATGGTCACCGCCCTCTTCCCTCTTGTCCTCATCTTCGGCGGCGCAGTCGCCGTGCTGGCGGGTATCCGCAACACAGGACTTACCGCCATCGTAAAGGAAGGGAACAAGGGGAAGAAGGAAGAGGCTTCGGAACGCAAGAGGGACGAATAGGAGCGGGCTAATGGGAATGGATCGCATGACTGACGACGGGAGCGGAGAGGGCGGACGCCAGAGTCTCGAGAGCTGCCCCAAGAACTACATGCCGTGGATATGGACACTGGTCGTTATGGCCGTCCTGACCATCGCGTGGGCCTCCTACGAAAGTTACAAGAAAGAGGGGAAATTTTTCAAACAGTTCTTCTCCGGTGACCGGGGAGACTCCTCCAGACACTCGGACGGGGCCGCCCTGCACCAGACCGGCAAGATACAGGAGCCGGTGGAGAAACTTCAGCAGTCGTATCACACCATCATTGAAGAGGTCAGGCCTGCGGTCATCAGCATCGACGCTGCTGTCCAGGACGGTCAACAGGCGGCCGCTCCGATGGGTGACGCCATGGCCGGCATGCCGGTGGTCAACTTCACCCGAATCGGCTCGGGGGTTATCATTGACCCTGACGGCTTTGCCCTCAGCAGTTATCATGTGGTGGCCAACGCCAGCACGCTGAAGGCGACTGTTTATACCGCGGGCGGAGCCGTGGAGTACCCGGTCAAGATCGTCAAGGCCGATCCGGCGACGGACCTCGTGCTTCTGCGAATCCAGGGGAACGGTCAGCTCCCCTTCGCCGTTCTTGGCGACTCGGGCGCGGCCCGCACCGGCGACTTTGTCATCGCCATGGGCAGCCCCTTCGGTTTCGAACAGACCATCACCTCGGGGATCATCAGCAGCAGGAACAGGACTCTGAGCGTGGGGAACATGGTCTATGAAAACCTCATCCAGACCGACTGCCCCATCAACAAGGGTTCCAGCGGCGGTCCGCTGGTGAGCGCCAGGGGTGAAGTGATCGGCATCAATACCGCCATCTACTCCCCTACCGGCACGTTCAGCGGCATCGGCTTTTCCGTGCCCATCAACAGTGCGGCAAATCTGGTGGGCGGCGTCATCGACTTCCAGAACATGCCGGCCAATGTGGGTGCTGGTCAGCTGGCAGCATGGACCCGCGGGGGCAGACAGGTGGGTAACGCCTACCGCCTCCCGGGCGGCGCCCTTATCGTAGCGCCTCATCCCTTCCGGGGCAATTGCGAGGACTGCCATCCGCAGCTTCTCGATCCGGCGGGCATCGGACCGAACGGCATGGCGCCCATGAGCGTCGCGGGCGGAACCAAGGGGGCCACTACGGATGCCGGACTTGGCGTCACCCTGGTGGATGTGGATGACGTCATCGCCCGCCAGTTCAACATGGTTCACCCCGAAGGAGTCCTGGTGAACAGCGTACTGCCCGGTACTCCGGCAGAGGCTGCGGGGCTGGAGCGTGGTGACATCATCATAAGAGTCAACGGCCGCCGGGTCACGAACAGCGTAGGTTTCAAAGAGCTGATCGCGGCCAAACCCGCCGGTGCCACCTATTCACTGGCGGTCCTGCGGAAAGGTGCACGGACGGAGATAGAGGTAAAGACCGGCGTCGTTCGACAGACAAAACCCAAGGCGCAACAGGCCAACGTGGTCAAGGAGTTTGAGTGGCTCGGCGCCGAGGTCACTCCGATCCTGCCCGCGCTGGTGCCTTATGTCAACGACGGGGTCTACATCGCCGACGTTGAAGGTCCGCTGGCCCTGGCCGGAGTGAAACGCGGCGATATCGTGAAGGGGATAAACAACACCCCGGTCACCGACATGGCCTCGTTCATCAAGCTGTCGAAGACGGCGGATATCAAGAAAGGCTTTTTCCTCGACATTATCCGTTCGGGGAAACCGGTCTATATCACGGTAAAAGGTTAGTCAGAAGCTGAAGCGGCTCATGGCCGCTTCAGCGACAATCGAAGGCGGCTGAATATGAAAGAAGTAATCAAGAAACTCTATGCAGAGGAGCTGGGGCTTATCACCCAGGAACCGGCCCCTCTGAAATACAAAGAGGGATGGCGGGACCGGTTACGCCATCTGAAGGCAAGGTACTGGGACACCCAGTCCACCGCGGTCAAGACCGCAATCGTCGCTCTGACGCTGACTCTGATCTCAGCCTTCATCTACTACCACAACTTCTTTATTGTCGAGTTGTACAAGGTCAGGCTGGAGAGGGCCCAGATCGAGGCCGAACTACAGCGCCGTAATGACCTGATCCCCAACCTGGTCAAGGCAGTGAACGACTATATGACCTACGAAGGACAGGTGTTTCTGCATGCCGCCGATGTCCGCGGCGCCCTCACCAACATAAAAAATATCCCGCTGGAGAACCCTTCAGCCCTGAGTATTCAGTCGGCCCTTTCGCGGTTTCAGGCGGTGGCGGAAAACTACCCTGTATTGAAGACATCCGACACCTACCAAAACCTTATGAAAGAGCTTTCGAACACTGAAACGCGGATTGCCGACGCGCGCAACAAGTACAACGTAGCCGTCAACTTCTACAATTCGCGGCTTCGGATGTTCCCCGGCATCATCTTCGGCACCATCATGTTTTATCATCAGGAACCGACCTTCGAGGCGGCTCATGACGCCAAACATGTTCCGCAGGTGAAATAATGGCCATAACCCGCTATGTCGCTTTTGTGCTGTTTCTCGTCGCCTCCACATTCATGGCAGCCGTCTTTGATGCCCGCATGAACGGGGATGCCACCGCCGGCGTGCAGGTAGAGAGGGCCATCAGGTCTGCCGTGGAAAAGGTTCAGCTGCTGGCCGACGAAGCCCGGAAGGACAGACAATGATCTACAGGCTGTTGAAATCATTCTTTACCGACCGGCTCGCCTACGGGACCGCCGTGGCATCTGCCGTCTGGTGGTTTCTTGACATGCGGTATCCGGCTCTGCTGCCTCCCCTTATGGTGGAGGCAGGACCGGTATGGAGTCTTGTGGTCGCCGGGCTGGCCGGTGGGCTGTTCATTGCCAAGCATGTGTTCATCACCGCTCATCTCGGGATAACCAGGCAGATAGCCGCTGAAAACAGCCGCCTGGAAACAATGGTGGAAGATATTCAGAAAAAGGTGTCGGAGGCCAGGGCGGAGCGCGACCTCTTCTCCGAAAGGGAGCGGTTCCTCAAGGACAAGCTTCGCTGTTACGAAGAGAAGGGCCGCGACCAGGAGCTTTCCGTAGCGCGAAGACGGCTGAGGGTCCATGAGGAAGATACCCGGACCAGCGTCGGGTTTCTTATCCGCGATCTCAGAGAGCGCCTTGGAGACCTTGACTTCAGCGGACAAGAGGAGATGGAGCGGGCAGTCAGGGTATTACAGAAGGAGCTGGATCTTCTGGACAGTGAAATAAAACTCGAACAGAAATCGCTTTTCGAGACGGTCCTCAAGATCGCCGAGATTCGTGAGAATATCTTCGACCTGACCTCCATCGGCATGACGATGCGGCCCGTAGAAGGGGAAGAAACAGCTCATCACCTTTTTGCATGGATGTCTTCAAAGCCCGAAGAGATGGAGCATGAATACAAATTCCTGAAAGTGGCCTTTCACCCCGACCGGTATCCGTCGGAAGCCCTCAAGAAAAAAGCGTTGCGCTACTTTCAGCAGATCAGCGACACATACAGCACTATAAGAGAAAAGGCAAAGGCGTGAGTTCAGCTAAAAAGACATACTCCGTACCCATGGCCCTGACGGCGCTGTCCTTTGCGCTCCTGTGCACGGGAATTGCCTTTGCGCATCCGCTTACCATCGAAGGTCACAAGGCCATTGCCGACATACCCGAAGCCCTGCTTCTTATCATCATCGGGTCGGGAGTCGGGATCCTCGGCACCCTTATCGGCGTGGGAGGCGGATTTATCGTCGTCCCGATCCTGCTCATCTTCTACGGTTTCACGCCGCAGCACGCCATCGGCACCTCCATGGTGGTGGTGTTTCTCAACGCCCTCTCGGGGACCTTTTCATACATGGTACAGAAGAGGATCGACTATGAGATCGGTATAAAATTCTCGGTGGCGGCCGTCCCCGGCGTCCTTATCGGCGCTGAGGTGTCGCAGGCCTTCAACCTTGCGACCTTTTCCACCTTGTTCGCTGCGCTTCTCTCACTGATCGCCTACCGCCTTTTTTCGGGGAAAGAAGTGGTCCTCATGCGCATCAATGGTCGATTCCTTCCCCAGGAGCGCAGGTTCCAGGACTGCCTTGGACAGACCCATGCCTATGCCCCCGACTTCCCCATCGGTCTTTCGGTCAGCTTTTTTGTCGGCGTCATCTCGGGCCTTTTCGGCATTGGAGGCGGCATCATCCATGTCCCCCTCCTCTATTCGACCCTTGGGGTGCCGGTACATATTGCGACGGCGACATCGCATTTTATCCTTGCCATTACCAGCTTTTTCGGGGTAATCATGTTTCTCGGGCTCCAGAGCATCGACATCGATTACGCGGTCCTGCTGGGGATTGGCTCGGTCATGGGGGCGTATATAGGGGCACGCCTGTCGCTGCATGCCCACCCTAATCTCATAAAAAAAGTCATCTCCTTTTGCCTGCTGCTGTTTGCGATAAAACTGGGAATGACGGCGATATAAAACATGCGTTACGTAAAAACAGGGAAACCTCAAGATTCACTTTAACCTTTAACAAAGGAGGCAACGATGGCAGAAAGAGGCGGAGTGCTTGGTGGCGTAGCAAAGGTTCTTAATGCGGGGGGCGGCGCGGTGGTGGCTGCCTATGACATCAGCTCGGAGGCCCTTGGGAATGTATACAGCTCCGTGAAAAAAACGGCCACCGTGCTGCCTGATGAACTCAAGCATGTTGTAGGAAGCGGTCTGTCCTCGGTCCTTCCCGGCGAAAAAGGGAAACTGGAAGGGAAGATAAAAGAGTACGAAAAGAAGATACAGGCCCTTTACCTTACGATCGGCAAGGAAAGCTCCAAATTCTCCGACAAGGGAATGGCCCTCGAGTCGGAAATGGTCAAGAGACTTCTGGCGGAAGTCCGCGGCTATATGGATGAGATCCAGGCGTTAAAGGACCGGATTACCGAAATAGAAGCCGAAAGGCAGTCGCGCGATGAGAAGAGGCGGGAACCCAAGGAAAAACCGAGGGCCGTCGTAGAAGCCGACGTGCTCCAGGCCGTGCGTTGTGCCATCGACGATGCCCTGAGCAAGGGCAACGTCCGGGATGAATCAAAAAAAACCGCCTTCGAACGCGTTGCCCGTAACCTTGTGAGTGACGACCACGGGCTCAGGTCCCTTGCCGTACGGGAGTTGGGGCTCATGAGAAACCGCGCATCTGTGCTCGTTCTCAGCCAGGCGGCAGCCATCAAGGACCCTGAACTTACCGTCGATATCCTCAACGCCCTTGCCGCCATTGGAGACCCCTCGGTAGTGCCGCTCTTCGAAGGCAAGACAAAGAACGACAATCCCAATATCAGAAAGGCGGCACTTCATGGCCTGTTCAAGTTCATGGCTGAGAGCACGACCACACTGCTGATCGATGGATTGCGGGATTCCAACGCCGACGTCCGCCTTACGGCAACGACCATTCTCGGCTGGATGGGAGCCTCAGAAGCACTGCCGGCACTGCAGGATAGGCTTGAAGACAAGGATGCCCGCGTAAGGAAGGCGGCCATCACCGCTCTCACCTATATTGACGACAAGACCGTAATCAGGCCGGTAGTCAGAATGCTCTCCGACGACAAGGTCGATGTGCGGGAAAAGGCGCTGGAAGCAGTACGGACATTGATGGGCATTGATGTTGTCTTTGATATCCATGCGTCGTCCAAGAACCTCGCCAGGGATGTGGAAGCGCTTCAGGACTGGTGGTGGAACAAGACCGTCGCCGGAGTTGACGCCCCTGCCCCGTGGGAGGTCGTTGAGACCGTAAAGGAAACTGCGTGTTCGGAACCCGCCGCCGAGAGTGAAACGATTGAAGCCGCCGCGGCCACGGATGAGACAGCGACTGCCCCGGAGGACACTGTCGCCGAAGAGACGACAGAGGCAGCGTCAGCGGAGTTTACCTACGACAAACTTATGGCCTTGCGGAAGTACGACCTTCTCAAGCTCTGCACCGACCAAGGTTTCGAGTGCGATGTAGCCATGACGAAGGCGGAGCTTGCCAATCTGTTGATTAACGCCGTTGAAAAGAAAAATTAAAGCGGATCAGCCCCTGCCCCGCTCCTGTGAGCGGGTGCAGGGAGCCTGACAGCATCGTCTGCAATTATTTCCTTGGCTACACACTGTTAAAAAGAGGGCTCAAGTTGAAATTGACTTTCATTGACCGGAAATCAGAAGACATCCCGCGCCAAGTCTGTACGACCAAACTCAACGGCAATCCGGCCGCCTTAGGAGCATGCTGATGACCACCAATTGCCACTCTTCCGCTGTGATGGACCAGGTCGCCCCAACGAGGGGGATCCCTCTGGTCGCCGTTGTAGGCCCCGCAAATTCGGGCAAGAGCATCCTTTTCAACCACCTCACCAACTCATATTCCGTTGTTGCCAACTACGCGCAGACCACAACGCGGGCATTGAGAAAGAAGAGCTCTTTTGCAGGCAGGGAATCGCTACTCATCGATACGCCGGGCATTGCCTCGCTGAGTGTAACTACCGATGACGAAAGGGAGACCCGAAATATCCTTCTCTCCGAGAGACCAGACAGCCTTGTTCTGTGCGGCGACGCCACTGCCCTCAAGCGAACACTGGTGCTTCTTGCCCAGGTAAAGGAATTGGGTATCCCCATGGTCATGGCCCTTAACAAGGTAGATGAGGCGCTCAAAAAAGGGGTGCTGGTGGATGTGGGGAAACTGTCAATCGAGACCGGTGTTCCGGTCTGTGAGATAGCAGCCATGCGCGGGGCCGGGCTCGACAAACTGGAGAATACGGCGCCGCAAGCGCCGTCCACACTTTCTACGGGAGTGATCTATTCAAGCCGGATCGAAGAGATGCTCGCGGGCCTCTCGTCCCTCTTTCCCGATGAGAATCGTCCCTGTCGGGGTGAACTGCTGCTGCTCCTCGCGGGAGACACCGAGATAAAGAACTCCATGGAAGTCCGCTACGGGGAGGATCAGGCCAGGCAGTTTAATGCATTCCTGCGCAAGGTCTGGCTAAAATCATCGCCCGCCAACCTCAGGAGCGCCATCTTTAATGCGAGGATCGCCTGGGCTGAACGTATTGTTGAAGCAGTGACCGCCAGTACAACCCTCAATATGGCCGGATTTTCTCACAGGGCCGCCGCCATCTCCCGTCACCCCGTATTCGGCTGGCCGGTGCTGATCGCCATTCTCTGGCTGGTCTTCCAGGGAGTAGGCACCGTTGCCAATCAGATCGCGGGGGTAATGGACGGCTGGATCGCCCAACCCTTCACCAATGCCGTGTCGAGCCTTATCACGATGCAATTTATCAATGAGTTGCTGGTAGGAAACTACGGCCTGCTGACCATGGGGGTCTTAAACGCCATCATTACCGTCGTGCCGATTCTCACCGTCTTTTACCTGATCATCAACGTGCTGGAGGATATCGGCTATCTGCCCAACCTGAGCGTCCTTGCCAACAGGGTATTCCGCCTTTTCGGCCTCACGGGCAAAGCGGTCCTCCCCTACACCCTGGGTTTCGGTTGCAACACCATGGCTACCCTGACCAGCCGTATGCTTGAGACGAAGAAGGAACGGATAATGATCTCGTTCCTCATCGCGCTGGGTGTTCCCTGCTCGGCCCAGCTAGGGGTAATGCTTGCCATCATGGCAACGGCCCCCTTCTCCGCGCTGCTCATCGTCCTCACTTCGGTCATCGCCACCCAGATAATATGCGGCGTTGCCCTGCACCGGATGATCCCTTCCACAAAGAAGTCGGAGTTCATCATCGAGCTTCCCGGCTTCAGCTTGCCCAACTGGAAGAACACGCTCCGCAAGACCTGGTTCAGGCTGAAAGACTTCCTCGTAGAGGCACTTCCCATGTTCGTCATGGCAGCGGGGCTCATGTTTTTCCTCGATAAGACCGGTTTGCTCTCGGGTATCAAAACGCTCATGCATCCTGTCGTTACCGGTTTTCTCTCGCTTCCCGACAAGATAACCGAGGTATTCATCCTCGTCCTGTCGCGCCGCGAGGTCGGGGCTGTGCATTTCAAGGATATATACGAGGCACATCAGGTTGACTACTATCAGACCGTGGTTGGGCTGATCGTCATCACCCTGTTCATCCCATGCATATCGAACACCATGGCAATGATCAAGGAACTCGGCGTGCGGTGGGCCGTTGGCATTAATACCTCAATTATTGCCATTGCGTTTTTAGTAGGTGGGCTTGTGAACTATTTGATACGAATGATCTGAACAACCGGAGGAAAATAGATGGGACGGGAAATCAATCACGAAAAAGACGAACTACTGGAACTGCTGTGGCACCTTGACGAAAGCCATACCCTGAGCATTGAGGCCCTGCGGGAGCACGACCCGACCAATATATTTGAGCGTTCTCTCAGAGAATTTTCCACCAACGGAATCGTCAATTTTGACGGCCGAAACGTGGCCCTGACCGAGAGCGGCTATGAGGCGGCAAAGGGGATCGTACGCCGGCACCGGCTGGCTGAGCGGCTGATGGTCGATGTGCTGGGGCGCAGAGTGGAGGATACCGAACAGGCCGCCTGCGAGTTCGAGCATATCCTGGCGCCTGAGCTTGTCGATTCAATCTGTATCCTGCTGGGGCACCCCAAGCAGTGCCCGCACGGGTCGCCTATTCCCGAAGGAGGCTGCTGTAACGAGGCCCGAAGCTCAGTGGAGAGCGCGGTGGTTGCGGTGACAAGCCTTAAGCCAGGCACATCGGCCAAGGTCGCATTTATAAGCACCCGAGATGAAGACCGGATGTACAAGCTACTGTCCATGGGTATCACCCCCGGCACATCGGTCAAACTTCACCAGACAGCGCCCGTGCTGGTGCTTGAGGTAGAGCAGAACCAGATCGCCCTTGAAAACTCCGTAGGGAGTGAGATAAGGGTATGGAGAGCGACTCCGGGCAGCGGGCGCAAGGCCTCGTAACATCCGTACACAGTCAATATCGCGGGTTATCTACTCATCATCTCACTGATGAGTTCCCGCAGCATCTTTCCCTGAAAAGGCTTGGGGACCACTACCCGAGCGCCATGAGCCAGCGCAGTCGACTCGATTTTCCCATCCCCGTCAATCCTGCCGGAAAGCATCGCCACAGGAAAACCAGGGTCTATGGCCTTTAGAATTCGCAGCACGTTCAACCCGTTAAGTTCCGGCAGAGAGATATCTATCAGAGCCGCGTCCAGCTGGTCCGCCTCATAAATAAATGCCAGAACCGCCTCGACACCATCCCTCGCAACCCTGACGGCAACACCCTCCTCTTCCATAAACGAGGCCAGATAGTCGCATACCATGTTATCGGCGTCCGCGATCAGAATACCGTGTCTTTCAGTGGATTCTTTAGACAGCCGCATATTATCTAAACCTGTCAATACGAGTACTCCGCATAAAGATATCTTCTCGCCCCCTCGCGCTACGCGCGGTTTCATTGAAGTTCCACACCGCCCTCAGCAGCCTCAACGCTAGTTTTACAGCAAACCAGAACCTCTCAAAAAAAAATAAATAAACCCTGCGCTCAAATATTGTAAGCATTTATGTATGCATTAACATTATCAATTTAGACCCAATAAGTCTATTAATTTACACAAATCGTATCAACAATCCCTAATATGTCTGTTTGTTTGCGCTATAAAATAACAACGAATCAATCAAAAGGAGCGCGAATTCAACAAGTAAGTGCAACGGTTGAGAGTTTGTAGAATACCTGCCTCGGGGTTTTGAATCCAAGACATTTTCTTGGCCTGTTGTTGAGCCTGTTCATGA
>JAOUDF010000070.1 GCA_029859385.1 Nitrospirota bacterium | reverse complement strand
GCTTGCCGCAACATTCCTTGGGTTGCTCGGCAATTTCTTCGCATTCGTAGCAGATATAAACATACTTTTTGGTGTGGTCACACATTTAGTTTACCTCCTTATTATAGAACTACTATCCAGAAATGTACCATAAGGTTCCCGGCAAAAACTGCGGGCTGCTTTACTTATGGCAAAACAGAGGAAAATTCTAATCAAGTAAAAGAAGATCGTCAAGGTCTTTTTTAGGGGGCAAGCCTAAATCAGGGTGTGCGGTATAGCGACTCTGCCCTCTGTCGGACAGGATGTCCTTCGGGAGTGTTTTTCAAGATGATTCCGAGCTCTTCTTTTGCCCTCACCTTGTTACCGAGACCCAGCAGGGCTTCTGCCAGGTCAAGACGGGCGATGATTGACGCATAATTTATGCGAAGTGCGGCTTCCTCGCAGGCAACGGCATTTTTGAAGTCTTTCACCAGAAGATAGGCGTAACCTAGGTTCGTGAGCGCATTGAAATTTGAAGGGTCGTTTTCTACTGCCTTTTGAAGAAGTGGGAGTGCTTCTGCGGGACGCCCCGTGCGCGTATAAACCACCCCCAAATTAACAAGAGCTTTGGTGTAGCCTGGCTCCAGATCCAGTATTTTCCGGAATTCTCGCTCCGCCTCATCCACGCGCCCTGTTTGAAGGGCAGTAACTCCAAGACTGAGGGCACTATCTATATTTTGTGGTTCAAGCTCCGCTGATTTTTTGAAGGCGGCATAGGCCTTTTGGAGTTCATTGAGCTTCAGATGATAAATCCCGCCCAGCTTGTAATAGAGCAATGCTTCATTATGTTTATAGGTCACGGCCCTCTCATATATTTCAGCGGCCTTGCGAAACTCTCCCTGCTTGCAATAGAGCGTCGCGATATCATCATGCTCATTTGCAATGCCGAGATTCTCGTTAAAAACCGGCATTCTGATATTGACAGTAAAAACGGCCACTAAGAAGAAAATCCCTGCGGGCAGCCAAAGCCTGCGGTCAAGGCCAGCCTTTAATATTGAAAAACCGCTTGAAATCGCATATCCGGCAAAAGGGAAGAAAAAGACTACTGCAGGCAAACGGTATCTACCTGTTACAAAGAAGGCGATGGCTGTTATCATAGGCAAAAGCATAAACACAAGAAGAGGAAACAATGGCACCTCGGCATTCCTCGCCTTTTGCCTCAGGAGCAGAAATAATCCCAGGAGGGCCAAAGGCGCGATGACCGAGAACCCGGTGATGAACGGCATCTTCAACAAAGGCGACAAATATACTTTGGCATAGTAATAGTCGTGATTATTGGGTATCTCATACCAGTTCCAAAAAAGCAGAAACTTCAAACCAAGAATTTCGATCGCTTTCCGGGGCTCTTCCTTGATAAATTCGAGCCCTTCCCGAAACCAGAACCGGGAGACCTCTGATGGCAACATGCTGCGCCCCGTCTTCGCCTGCGGCCAGGTAAAGGTTGACTGATAGAAGCGGTCGTCGTTGTAGAGCTTTCTATCCTGCGGAATTACGAACATTCCGGTAGCATCCGGATTGTTGCCTATATAGAAGTTGATGCCGCCATTTGATGTAATAAGGACAAGGTCTTTTTGCACCATGTAATTTCTGACGGTAACCGGAAAGACCGTGAAGCTGACCGACAGGAAGAAAACAAGGCAAAGAATATATGGCCTGCTTCGCGGCAGATCTGCTCTTTTACGCATTCTGAAAAAAAGCCAAAAAAACAAGGCTGGCGCCAATAAAAGCATGTCGGGTTTTCCAAGAGTCGACAAGCCAAGAAAAATACCGGCCAGGCATATTAGCGAGAAACTCCCCCTTGCTTGCCCTTCAATGAACGCGAGAAGGGCGCTCAACGCAAAGAAGATTACGAGGTTAATTGCCAGCAAGTCGGCATCGGAGAAAATGAAATAACCGTAGAGTGCAGCCATAATGCCTGAAATTACAGCAACCTGCTGCCCAAAATACCTGCGAGCGATAAAGTAAAGAAGAACGCAGCTCAACGAACCCACTACTATCTGGATTAGCCGCACGGCAAAAAAGCCTTTACCGAACAAAGCGAAGATAGCGGCGAGAAAATAGATATAGAGAGGGCTGCTGTGAAAAAAAACCTCTCGTCCGGAGAGAATATCTCCATCAATCACCTTTAGAGCCTTGGCAATATAGATGGCTGAATCGCCGATCTCGCTTTCCATAAATGGACTGGAAGAATTTATCTGAAAAAGATAGACAAGGCGTAAGACAAGGGCAAAACAGAATACTGAAACAGGGATAATTGTTCCTTTAAGCATTTAAGCCTCGATGCGTGGTTCGCCCAGTGCTACAAAAGGAGTATCGGAAAATTCAACACAAGACTATAACACTTACAACCAAGCCGATAAAAGTATCCATCACCCTCTTCAGATGCATCCACCACCGCTCAAAAACCCTTTGGCCTTATGGACGACGGCGGCGGCTTGAACGCTCTGCCCCTTAGAGGACCAAGTACCAATTTTGAGTTTCTTCTCAATACCGCGCACCTTTCTGCCGATCCTTCATTCACATATTTCTTCCCTGTACAGCAGAGGCTACGTTGTTAAATGCGCGCAAATTTGCCCGCTTTGTCGTCAAGCGGGACATCCTGATCAACGGTTCCATCAAAGGCAAGGCCCTCGACATCAGCGAAAGCGGCATGCTGATCCATTCCCATATCCCGTTCCCTACCGGCAGTGAAATCACCCTCGAGTTCTCACTGCGGGACGCAGACCCGCTGATGCGTATCAAGGCCGTAGTACAGCACGTCAAAATGGGAGTAGGGATAGGCATCAGATTTCATGACCTTCCGGAAGCCAGTCTTGCCAGGATAAGAACCTTTGTGAGCAATTTCTGCGACAAGCTCACCGAGCACCGGAAAAAGGTCCTTCTCGTGGAGGACTCTCCTGCTATAAGAATGATGTACAAGGGGTGTATCGAGATGATGGAGTGTGAGGTTCGGGAGGCCGCCGACGGGAACGAAGCCCTCGAAAAGATTGCCGAATCGAGGCCGGATCTGATCCTCCTCGACCTCTACATGGACGGCATGGACGGTTTTCAGTTTCTTGAAGTCATCCGCTCCGACGAATCATTAAAAGACCTCAAGGTCGTCGTCCTCACCAGTGCCGTGGGGCCCGACGTGAAGGACCGCCTCGCGCCTTTCGAGATCCTTGATTTTCTCACCAAGATGATGACGACGCCCCGGCGTTTTGCTGAAAAGCTTTCCAGCTACCTTTCCTGAAAGCTCTCCGGCGGCCTCAAGCCTGCCGCAATTGCCCGCCATTTAAAGATTTAATCTTCCTTTAACCTTCCTCGCGATAAAGTTTCGTGCATCAGCAGAAATGCTGACATGCCTTACGCCCCGCCGGGTTTTCTCTCCTTCCTCCCGGCGGGGCTTTTTCATTTCACACGCTGATTGCGGCCCTTTCAAGCGCACCATTGTTGCGTATAATATTGTTTATTTGACAATTCTCCAGTCGAAGATAGATTTAAATTCACGTCTCACTGAGAAAGGAGAGGGCCATGAAAGGTCTTTATACCCTGCTTATCTGTCTTGTCATCCTGGCTCTTCATGCGGCAGCGGTGGGCGGCGCGCTGCCGGCCGGCATACTCCCTCCCGAAGAACCCGTCGACAACCCTGCCACCACCGCCAAGGTTGAACTGGGCCGAAAGCTTTATTTCGACAAGCGTCTGTCCGTCGACGACACCGTATCGTGCGCCACCTGTCACGAACCGGAGAAGGGTTTCGCTGACGGAAAGAAGGTGGCGGAAGGGATCGGGGGAAAGAAAGGGACCCGGAATTCGCCTACAACCTTGAACGCGGCTTTTCTTGAGCTTCAGTTCTGGGACGGAAGAGCTGTAACCCTGGAAGAACAAGCCAAGGGGCCCCTCATCAATCCTGTCGAGATGGGGATGCCGTCTCACGAGGCGCTGGAAAAGAAGCTCCGCGATATCCCCGAGTACAGAAAGGGGTTCAAAAAAACTTTTGGCACTGAAAGCTTTACCATCGACCATGTGGCCAAGGCCATTGCCGCCTTCGAAAGAACTCTGGTATCAGCAAGTTCCCCCTTTGACCGTTTTATTGCCGGAGACAAGGGAGCTATCTCCGACGATGCAAAGGCGGGGTGGGTTCTCTTTAACGGCAAGGCGCGCTGCGCCACCTGCCACGGCTTCATCTCGGTATACCCGTTTTTTACGAACAACAAGTTCCACAACATCGGGGTGGCAATGAAAGACGCTAATTTCGAGAAGCTGGCAAGAGAGGCACAAAAAGGCACGGCAACCCCCGAAGAGCTCGCCTTCAGGGAAGGCGTTGCGGAGCTCGGCCGTTTCATCGTCACCCGCGAGCCGAAGGACATTGGCGCCTTCAAGACGCCGGGCCTTCGCAACGTCGCGCTTACGGCGCCCTACATGCACGACGGTAGCGAGCCAACGCTCGAAGCCGTCATCGATTTTTACGACAAGGGCGGGGTACTGAACCCGAATCTCGACGGAGGGATGGTCCCGCTCAACCTGTTGAAGAAGGAAAAATCGCAACTGGTGGAGTTCATGAAGGCCTTGACCAGTGACGATATTGCCCAGCTTATAAAGAGCAGCCAGGGAGGTGGAAGATGAGAAAACAACGAGAAGAGAATTTCTTCGCGGGGCTGACCCGGCGGGAGTTCATCAAGTGTACCGCGATCAGCGTGGCAGGGCTGGCATTGGGACCCAGCCTCACCATACGAACGAGTGAAGCCGGTGAGCCATTCACCTTCGCCTACATTTCCGACGCACACCTGCTGGTGACGGACCAGGGAAAAGAGCACCGCTTTGCCCGCTCCCTCATCAAGGCGGTGAAGGACGTCAACGCCATGGCTCCGCAGCCGGATTTCGTGCTCTTCGGCGGCGACCTGGCCCAGCTCGGCAAGCCTGATGAACTGGCCCTCGGCAAGGAGATACTCGCAGACCTCAAGGCTCCGGTGAAGATGATGGTCGGCGAGCACGACTGGTATCTCGACATGGGAGACAAGTGGCGGGAGCTCTTCGGAAAGCCAACCTATTCCTTCGACCATAAAGGAGTCCATTTCGTAGTGCTCAACTCCGTCATCGTGGAGGATTACTGGACGTCCCCGAAGATGACCCCAATGCAGCGGATGCTGGCCATGGCCCAGCTCGACAACCCCGACGGCAGGCCTTTTACGGTGGGCAGGGAGCAGCGGGAATGGCTTGCAGCTGACCTGTCTAAAATCGATAGGCTCACACCGGTGGTAGTCTTCTCTCATTCACCGCTCTACAAGCTTTATAAAAACTGGAACTTCTGGACAGACGACGCCGAAGAGGTGCAGCAGATCCTGGGTGGCCATGAAAAGGTCACGGTTATTCATGGCCACACCCATCAGGTGCTCACCAACAGGGTGAAGGATATCTCCATCCACGGCGTCCTCTCCACTGCATGGCCATGGCCCTATGCCCCCAAGGGAACGCCGGTCTATACCTCGAAGATGTTCCGGAGCGACCCGTTCAACAACTTCGACGGCTGCGGCTGGGGCTATGTCAACGTGCTGCCGTCTGGCCAGGCCGACAAAACCTACATGCTGTGGGACCGAAACCCAATGGCCGTGACCTACAACCGGCTCAAGTCAAAGGAAGCCGGAATGGCTCCGCCCGAGAGGTTATCCGGGCCACATTATTAAGAGGGAGGTCACCATGCAATATGTTGCCATAGCTCTACCCGTAATCATGACAGCTGCCCTGGTCGCGTCAATATCGGCAGTCGCCGGGGAGATTTCCGCAAAGAAGAAGGCCGACGACATATTTTCCGACACGATGAAAAGGTACGGAAAGGATGTGCAGGTAATTACTGCATGCGACGGCAGGAAGAGGGTTATCGTGGAAGGCGCCAAAGAGGGTGAAATTATGCCCAGGGAGAAGGCGAAAGATGTCGCCATACTGCTTAACGGGTTGGTCAAGTACTGCGGCGCTGAGGTGGTGGCGGTAATGCCAAAAAACCGCGTTGATATCCACCTCTCCATCGACGGCCAACCCTTCTTCACGATCGATGAAAGAGATATGAAGCTCCCGGTTACCCTCGTCCATGGCAGTCAGGAGCATACCGGCAGAGAGAAACAGATATGGAAGGCTGAGGTCGACAGGCTGGTCGCAAAGGGTTACGGGATATTCCACAGCCAGATAACCGGAAAGAATGGCATATCGTGCGACATGTGCCATCCCGATGCGTCAAATACGCACCCGGAGACCTATCCGAAGTTCCAGACCCAGCTCAAGAAGGTGGCGCTTCTGAGGGACATGATCAACTGGTGCATCGAGAAGCCGATGGAGGGGACGCGCCTCGCCGATGACAACGAGGAGATGAAGGCGCTGGAGGCGTACATCCTCTCGACCAGAAAGGGCGTATCAATTGAATCGGGGAAGCATTAGATAGCACAAGGGCACGGGACTTCAGTGCTTGCCGTGCCCCTTCCCCTTATCCTTATCCTTGGCCTTGTCTTTTCCCTTGCCCTTGTCATCGCCGTGATCAGCGTGGCCATCGTGCCCGTCATGAAGATCATGTCCCTGCTTCAGGGCATGGAACTCCTTTGATCCCGGCTTTATGCCCAGGCTTTTCGCCAGTACCCCCCAACCCTTTCCCTGGTTGGCCTTGTATCTCTCAAGCACATAACCCGCAGGCTTGTCGCAGATCTCCCCGAGACGGAGTACCATATAGGCATCGGCGGGGCTGCCGACATTGCCCAGCACAAGGCGGACGTCGGCATCGCCTACCTTGAAACGTGTCGACAGCTGGGCACGGAAACCCGACTCATCCGCCCGGGCCCTAATGTCGAGGTTCTTCAGCCAGTCGAAATCACCCGCGATAGCAGCCGATGTTGACAACAACAGTACCGCAAGGCCCATCACCACCATCTTCTTCAGTCCCATATCATTCTCCTTCAGCGAGTATTTTGAGTTAAACAGGGCAAGCATGGTCCATAACCATGCGTTATGATACACCATTACTTTTTAAAAAATGACCAAATTTCTGATCAGCTGACTTGAGATGCTTGTTCA
Organism: Nitrospirota bacterium; assembly: GCA_029859385.1. Classification (GTDB taxonomy): domain Bacteria; phylum Nitrospirota; class JAOUDF01; order JAOUDF01; family JAOUDF01; genus JAOUDF01. The sequence goes on along the minus strand of JAOUDF010000070.1, from coordinate 3,835 downwards.
GCCTGTTCTTAATCCCGGGAAACAACTTGACGGGAAGCAGATCACCGACACCTGCGTTTCCGGTGGCCTGGCGGACGATTGCGCCGGAGACGTTTGACCTCCATATTATATGTTATATTTAGACAATCAGCCCTACGGAGAAGCCCATGCCGCAACGAATCATCGCCGTATTACTTATCGTCTTCGCTCTTTGTGGAATACAGCTCGCCAGTGCCGCCAATAATGAGCAGGTTATAGAACTCACGGTCGCAAAAGGGGACTATCTCATCAACCTGGGGAAGGCATACCTGGAAGACCCAGGGCAGTGGCGCGAGGTAGCGCGGATAAACCGTCTGCGTAATCCTGATTTCATCAAGCCGGGCCAAAAACTGATAATTCCGGTACGGCTCCTGCGGGGCATACCGCAGGATGGGGCCGTAACATTTCTCCGGGGTGAAGTAGCGCAGCGGTTGGCGGGAGAAGAACAGTGGACCCCCGTCAGCCTGAACGATCCTGTGAGGGAAGGCAGCAGTATCAAAACATCCGACGAAAGCGCCGCCGAGATCACCTTTGCCGATGACTCCACCTTTTTCCTGAAACCACAGACAACCCTTACGGTTACCGCGGCCAGAAAAAAGGGGGCAGCGCACATGTTTCACTCCCTGTTGCTGTCCACCGGAAAGATTCTGACCCGGATAAAGCGCGCCGCCGGTGTTGACACACGACATGAGATTGAGGCTCCTTCGGCAGTGGCGGTGGTGAGGGGCACGGAGTTCAGGCTCTCCGTTGACGAGAACGACGCCACTAGATCTGAAGTGCTGGAAGGCCTTGTCGGCATTGACGCCATGAAGCAGGAGGTAAAGCTGCGGGAGGGCGAGGGGACCCTGGTTAGGAAAGGGGAACCTCCCTTGAAGCCGAGGAAACTCCTGCCTCCGCCGGTACCGGTCAATATCCGGCCGCTTTACAAAAATCTGCCGGCTGGCTTTGACCTGCAGCAGGTTGACGGAGCGGCGGCGTATCGGGTAGCCCTGGCGCTGGACAACACCATCAAAGATGTGGTGCGGGAGGTAACCGTCAATCCGGGGGAACCGGTGTCCTTTGATGGCATGGCTGACGGCCTGTACCATGTACAGAGTCTGAGCATCGATGACGTCGGCATAGAAGGCACGCCCCTCGAGCCGGTGCCGGTTACCATCCGCGTCAACCCTCTTCCTCCTTTCATCCAGTCCCCCGTCGATGGAGCCGAATACAGGGAGCGGGCCGTAACCCTTGAATGGCTCAGGGTCAAGGACGCGGCGTCATACCATCTGCAAATCGCCGAAGACAGGGATTTCACCGTCCTCATCGAAGACAAGGCCGACATCCGGGATGTACGCTCTACGACAAAGAGCCTCGATTTCAAGACGTACTTCTTCAGGGTCGCCTCCATCGCCGCCGATGACTTCGAGGGAGACTGGTCCGACACAATACAATTTACGATAGTCCCCCCGCCGCCCACGCCGCCCATGGAAAAACCCGCCCTTGATGAGAAAGAGGTCCGCCTCAGGTGGCGCAATGTCGGAGAGGGTATCTCGTACCATTTCCAGTTGGCCGGGGATGAAAAGTTTCAGACCGTACTTGTCGATCGCACGGTAGACAAACCTGAAATCATCCTTCCAAAGCCCGACAAAGCCGGCCTGTACTATGCCCGCGCCAGCGCCATAGATGCAAAGGGCTACGAAGGAGCCTTCTCGGAACCTCAAATCCTGGAGATCCAAAAACCGTTCCCCTATGGCGTGTTAGGGATTATCATAGTGTTGATAGTACTGGCGCTGTGACCTGTCTCCGGAGAAGCCGACCATGCAAAATCCAAACAAAAAAGCCCGTTATCTGCTGATAATGGCGGCTGCCATGTTTGCGGTATTCACCGGTGAATACCTCGGTCTTTTCGAAGGGGTAAACAACTACGTCCATGACTTCTCCTTCAGGGCCAGGCCACCGCTGGAATCGTCGGGAAAGGTTGTCATCGCTGCCATTGATGAGAAGACCCTTGCAAAGCTCGGGGAATGGCCCTTGCCAAGAGCTCACTACGCGGCTTTGCTCGACAGGCTGGAGCAGGCGGACGCCGTTGGATTCGACATCGTCATGGCCGAACCAACGGAAGATGATGCGGTTCTTGCGGAGGCGATCAGCAGGCACGGAAGGGTCATATTGCCGGTCTACATAGACAGCAGCCTGAAAAGGGCGCTCCCCAACCAGCAACTTTTACCGGCGGGGATTGGCCACGTACACGTAGAGCAGGGAATCGATGGTGTAGTGCGCAACCTGTTTCACACCATCAATTTCCAGGGCACACCCATCCCTTCTTTATCCTCGGCGACATACGAGACCGCGACCTCGGGCACCCCTCTTCAGCAGGAAAACCTGACGAAGCAGCCTGATGTCATCGCTCAGGCCAACTCCATGCGGATAAATTATTATGGCCCGCCCGGTACGTTACCGCGAATCTCGTTTTCCGACATTGTCGACAACGTATATTCACCGTCCTTTTTCAAGGGGAAGATCGTCATGGTCGGTCTTACCGTGGCCGGCATCGAAGACAGCCTTCTGACGCCGCTTTCCCAGCAGCGGAGCAGAATGCCCGGCGTGGAAATACAGGCGACCATCCTGAGCAATCTTCTCAACAACGACGCCGTCAAAGGGGTAGCGCCGTGGATTAAATGGCTGTCGGGCCTGGCCGTATCTGCCTTCTTTTTCCTGCTGTTCATGCGGACCGATGAAGGGACAGCAGTCGCATCGTGGCTTGCGGCTATTCTCGCTATTACCGCCTCCGTCTACGTCATGCTTACCCGGTTCAACATTTGGCTTGGGCCCGCCCTGCTCTATGCTTCGATCACCGCCACATACCTGATGGCCTACATATTCAAACTGAATGAAGCCGCCCTTAAGCTGGATGCGGAATATTCCAGCGTCTTCAGCCAGCTCAGATGGGCAGAGGAAACGCATGACAATCGCCCTGTCTCAAAAGGCCTGGCGGGTTTTCTCTCAGCAGGGGGAATCAACAGAAAGATCCAGCCGCTTACAAAACTTACCGACCAGCTCATTTTTGAAAAGAAACTGACTGATGCCGCGTTATTGAACGATATACAGGGAATCGCGCTGTTCAACAGCATGGGAGACCTGCTCATCGCCAATAACCGGGCGCAGGAGATATTTGACTCCATGTCAACAGAGATCACCGATTTTGATACCTTTGCCAGGGCAACAGCCCACTTCGTCATAAAAGATGAAACCCCGGATGGCTTACTTCAAGCGTTGGACAAAATCAGCGGCGGCGCTCCGTGCACCCTCTCTCTGACCACGCCCCAGCAACTGTTCCTGAAAGTAGATACATCTTCTTTCAGCGAGGGGCAGTATCGGCTCATTACCATGACTGACATTACAAAACTCAAAGAGATGGAGGCGTTGAAAGGAAGGATAGTCTCAATGGTATCCCATGAGCTCAAGCAACCGCTGACCAGCATTATCGGATATGCCGACCTTCTGGGACTCTACCTGACCGGAGCAGAGAAGAAGTATGCCGAGATCATCTCTTCAGAGTCGAACAGGATGAACCGGTTTATCCATTCATTTCTCGACCTGTCGAAGCTTGAATCCGGCGCCATCGAGATCGTAAAAATGCCTGTCGATCTCTCCGAGATGATTCACTATGTAGCAAACCTTATTAGCCCGGCGGCGGCCGGAAAACAGATAAATGTCTTTACCGACGGGGCGACATCCGACGAAAGAGTGATGCTCGAACCTGATTTGACAAAGCAATGCATCCTCAACTTGCTCGAGAATGCCGTCAAATACAGCCCGCCGGACACTGACATCT
>JAOUDF010000301.1 GCA_029859385.1 Nitrospirota bacterium | reverse complement strand
TCATCTCCATAAAACGCACGAGCCTTGTCTGGAGCGTTCTGTTCGGCTATCTCTTCTTCAAGGAAGAAAAGATAAAAGAGCGCCTTGCCGGTAGCGTGGTGATGCTTGCCGGCGCGGTGCTTATTATTCTGTATTGATTGCGGCGCGTCTGCTAAAATGCGGCGATTAAAATTTTCGACCCTTGGCCCGGGTTATGTGTTATAAGGGCAGTTCGAATCATGTATTGCGACAGGGTGGAATGGACAGGCAAACGGCAAAAAAAAGAAATACCGGCGAGCTGCTTAAAGACGCGGTTGCGGCATTTAACAGGCACAGAAAACTGATCATTTTCTTTGCGGCAACGCACGTCGTATTCCTGTTGTTGGGGCAGTGGATGACTTTAAACGAGATGCCCGGCGCTATATTTATTCGAAGCGAGGAATTGAAAATTATAAAAGACGCCGGTCTTGCGCAGGCCGGAGCAGGAAGCGAGGCTTTCATTTTAAGGGTGGGGGCGTCGTTTTTGCTGAATCTCGTTTTCGGTGCATTTGTCTACAGCACGGCCTCAGGCATCGTCTTTTTTCTGCCGTACGTCATAGCCGTCTGGAGGGCCTTTCTTATAGGGATTCTCGTCTACGGGCAACTCGACTGGTCGATAAAGACAATAGCCTTTTACTTGATTTTTATGCTGGAATTCGGCGCATATAGCATATCATCGGTCGCAGGTACGGACTTCGGTCTTACTATCCTATGGCCAGGCAGAAGAAAAGGGCTTGAAAGGGGGCAGGCTCTTCGTGAATCATTCAATGACGGCGTAAATTTATACGTTATTGTTATAATAATGCTACTTGTAAGCACCTTTCTTGAATTTTTATTCGAGGGCTATTTTGGCCCTTTTATTGATTTTTCAGGCTTAAAATGATGGTTTTTTAGCCTTTTTTTGCAAAATACGCATAATTTGCTATTGATTTACTTCTGGCCCCCCAATAACATTGCAGGTGTAGGGTTATTGCGGGATTTTTTTGTTTTCTGGAAAATTTACTTTGCTTATCGTAAAATTTATGTTATAAAGCAATAACTTCTATGTGTTCGGTTAGTGTGCTGGTTTTTACCGGTAAAGCAGAGTTCTATTCTTAAGATTCATTCCTTATTGCGCGCTCATCTATGAAATAAATGCTATTTGTACGTTTCAAGGCCGAAGTAATACTGATGAATTGAATTTAGGCGGTTATAATATGGCAAATTCTGTCTACGATAACCTTATTAGCGTCTTTGAACGCATAGATCGCGCGGCCAGAAGGGCCGGTCGCGATCCGAAAGAGGTCACGCTTCTTGCCGCTACGAAATCCATTGAGGTTAAGAAGGTAAAGGAAGCGGTTTCAAGCGGCGTGCGCGTCTTCGGGGAAAATTACGTGCAGGAGGCGGCCGAGAAGATTAATAAGATCAAAGACGGCTCGGCGAAATGGCATTTCATAGGGCATCTGCAGAAAAATAAGGCAAAGCTCGCAGTCGAGCTCTTTGACGTCATCGAATCGGTCGATTCTGCGGAACTTGCCGCTGAGCTGAACAAAAGGGCGCAGAGGCCGATCACGGTTTTTATCGAAGTAAACCTTGCAAGGGAAAAGACAAAGAACGGGGTATCGCCCGATAACGCGGTAAAGCTCGCAAAGGCGATTTCAGGCATGCCGAACTTAAAGCTTACCGGGCTTATGTGCATACCCCCGGCCGTCGATTCGCCGGAGGTTGTAAGGCCGTACTTTATCACCTTAAGAAGGCTTGCGGAGCGTATTAACAAAGAGCGCTTCCCCGGCGTAGCGTTAAAGGAACTCTCAATGGGCATGTCAGGGGACTTCGAGGTGGCCGTTGAAGAGGGCGCAACGATAGTCCGCGTCGGAACCGCCGTATTCGGGCAGCGCGCCGTTAAAAAGGGCGCGTCCAAGTAGTGCGTTTATAGTTCTTTATCGCCGAGTCGAATCCCATGAATCCCCTTCGGTCAAATTATGCTCTCTAAAACCACAATCGCATTTCTGGGCGCCGGCAATCTTGCCGAGGCGATAATCTCGGGGCTCATCGCGTCGAAGACGCTCGGCGCAAGCAACATAATAGCGAGCGATAAGGCGTCCGAGCGTCTTGCGCTCATGGCCGAGCGTTACGAGATACGCATAGTCAATAATAACCTTGAGGCAATACTCAATTCCGATCTGGTTTTTCTGACCGTTAAGCCGAACGACGTCAAGACGGTTTTAACCGAGACCGTCGAAGCCTTCGATTCCGATAAGGTGCTTATATCTGCGGCGGCCGGCGTTACGACCGATACCATTCTTTCGGTCTTTGCGGACTTAAAGGTCAAAAGACCGCCAATGGTAGTTAGGGCCATGCCTAATACCCCTGTAAGCGTGCGACAGGGCGCAACGGCCGTATACGCCGGTCAGGGCGCGGACGAAAGGGCCCTCGGGCTTGCAAGGGCGGTCTTTGAATCGGTTGGCACGGTGGTCGTCGTTAACGAGGAATCCCTGATGGACGTCGTAACGGGGTTGAGCGGCTCCGGCCCGGCCTACGTCTTTTTTTTCATGGAGGCGATGATAGCGGCCGGGGTGGAGCTTGGCCTTGCGGAAAATGACGCCAGGGCCCTTGCGCTAAAGACAACCCTCGGCGCTGCGCAGTATGCCGAGGCAAGCAAGGCAAGTCTTACGGATT
>JAOUDF010000002.1 GCA_029859385.1 Nitrospirota bacterium | reverse complement strand
AAGGGACAAGGTCCTCTACACGCTCCTCTTTTTTGCCCTGATAATGATCGGGGGGACAAGCATACTGAGTCTTCTGACTCTTGGAGAACGGCAGAAGATTATTATTGATCTCGGTCTGGCGAGTATTTCGATCTTCGGTCTTTTTATTGCCGTATTTATCGGCATCGGGCTGGTCTATAAGGAAATCGACCGGCGAACAATCTATACCATCATATCGAAGCCCATACACCGCTATCAGTTCCTTCTCGGGAAATATCTCGGGCTGGTTCTAACGCTTTTTGTAGAAGTGGTTATCATGACCATCGTATTCATGGCGGTTACAGCGTTGTATGAAAGCCCCGATCCTGCGCTGCTGAAGGCGGTGCTGCTTACCTTTCAGGAATTGATGCTGATCACGGCCATAGCGATCCTTTTCTCTTCCTTTTCTACTCCCGTGCTAAGCAGTCTCTTTACCGTCGCGGTCTTCATTATCGGGCACATGTCTCAAGACCTGAAGATATTTGGTGCGAAAACGGGATCGCTGGTCATCCAAAAAGTGACAAATTTCTTGTACTATATGCTCCCGAATCTCTCGAACTTTAATATTAAAGGCCAGGTAGTTTATGGCGTGCCTGTTGAGTGGAGTTACATCGGCATTGTTACTGCATATACTGCATTGTATATAGCGATAGTTCTGTCGATATCGGCGATGATATTCCAGTATCGGGACTTCAAATAGCGAATGATCTCGCTATTTCAGCGGTCATCGCGTTGTTGCAACGGTTCTGGGGTGGTGTTACAATTGTGTACCTTTTCAAAGGATGTGCATAGATGATTCAGGGGCTCAACAGCAATGTTCAGCATGACGGCGTCGTTTACCATGTCCAGACCCAGGACCTCGGTACCGGTGCCTCACAGGTGGTCACCATGATATACAAGGGAGGCGCGATTGTTTCGTCAAAAAAGACGGACTATTCGGGCTTTGCCCAAGAGGCAGACCTGGCCGCGAGAGTCAGGGAGCTGGTGGAAAGCCAGCACCGCGACACAATTGGCGCGCTTAAGGCAGGAGACATTGATCTCAGCGGAATTGAGAGGGGTGCGTGATACGGTTTACCAACGTGACTAAAAAATTCGGCGACCATTATGCCCTGAAGAATATTTCCCTGTCGATCGACAAGGGGGAGTTCGTCTTTATTACGGGGCCGAGCGGTGCGGGGAAAACCTCCATCCTCAAGATGATCTACGGCTCGGAGCAGGCGGATGACGGAGAGGTCATGGTCTCCAGCTGGGACGTGAGCAAGCTGGGCGCCCGAAGCCTGCCCTTTTTTCGTCGGAGCATAGGGATCGTTTTCCAGGATTTCAAGCTGCTGTCCCGAAAGAGCATCTTTGAGAATGTAGCGCTGCCCATGCGGGTCACGGGCACACCATACCGTGATATCAGCACCAAGGTGCCGCAGCTTCTGAAGCTGGTTGGTCTTGCGCACAAGGCCGAGTGTACGCCCAGCCAGTTATCCGGCGGCGAACAACAGCGCGTGGTGATTGCCCGGGCGCTGGCGAACGAGCCGGCAGTGTTGATTGCCGACGAGCCTACGGGCAATCTTGATTACGACCTGTCTCTGGAGATTATCCAGCTTCTCAAGGACATATGCGCGCGGGGTACTACCGTGGTCATGGCGACGCACAACCGCGAGATTGTGAGGCAGACCGGAAGAAGGGTGATACGGCTGGAAAAGGGAGAAGTCGCTTCGGAGGGGACCAGTTATTATGGGCGCTAGAACGTTCTCCTACCTGCTGGAGGATGCGCTCACCAGCATACGGTCGGCAAAGCTGCTCAACCTCATTGCCGTTACCACCATTGCAATTTCGATGTTTATCTTTTCGATCTTCCTCTGGAGTGTGGCCAACCTGGACTCCTTTGCAGCCAGGATAAGCAGGGATGCCCAGCTGACAGTCTACCTGATGGACGACTCAACCGAAGAACAGCGGTTGTCGCTCCTTACAGCCCTTCAGAAACGCAAGGAAGTGCAAAGTGTTGACTTCCTCTCCAAGGACCAGGCGCTGGAAGAGTTCAGGAAATCGCTGAAGGGGCAGGAGGCCATCCTCCAGGGCCTTTCGCAAAATCCGCTTCCCTCGTCCTTCGAAGTCCGGTTCAGGGCCGGTTACCGCACTGCCGCCGATATCGGTGGAATGGCGGGAGAGGTCGTAAAGATGGCAGGGGTCGAGAGTGTCGAATATGGCAAGGACTGGCTCGATAATTTCGCCCGATTTCTCGCTTCCCTGAGACTCCTCAGTATTTTGATGGGAGTCGGGCTTGCTCTTTCCGTCACTTTCATCGTTGCCAATACGGTCCGCCTTACCGCCTATACCCGTTCGGAAGAAGTGGAGATCATGAAGTTGATAGGGGCGACCGATTCCTTTATTAAGTGGCCCTTTATGATAGAAGGGGGGCTGCAGGGAGGAATTGGTGCGGCCCTTGCGTTGGCGGCAAATTACGGCGTCCATCATGCACTGACACTGTTTCTCTCATCCGCGCAATTCCCGCTTTTGCAGGGGATAGTCCTGAATTTTCTTCCTCTCAGTTACATCGTCGCGTTCCTTGCCGGAGGAGTTTTCCTCGGTCTGGCGGGTAGTTTTCTGTCTGTCAGGACCTTTTTCAAGGCGGAATAAAATGACTGCTCTGCTTTGTCGTTGCTTTATGGCCGGCATGTTCATTCTTGCTGTCTTTGTCTCCGGCGTATCAGCCGAGGTCGGAGAAGAAACGGCCCGCGTGCAGGAAGAGGTCGAGCGCCTCAAGGGACACCTGAAGGAACAGAAAGAATCGATGCAGGAGGTAGCCCGAAAGGAAAAGGTTATCTTTGATGAGTTCGAGAGATCAGGGAAGATGCTGTCTGACGCCAGGTGGGAAGAGCGTAAGGTCAATAAAAAACTCGGGGAAGTTGAGGGTGAGATCAGTCGCCTCAACGCTCAACTCGAGGAAGCCCGGGCCAGGGTTACCTCGGGGGCTGAAGTGGTCGGCGCACGGTTGAGGGCTATGTACAAACAGGGGCGGCATGGATATTACAGCTCCATTTTTGCGTCTGATACGCACGCATCTGCATTGCGCCACTATCGTTCCTTGTCCCTGGTTGCTGAGCATGACCAGAAACTCCTGGAGAATTTCAGCAAGGCCACTGCTGAGGCACTATCGAAATTCGCCGAACTTGAAGCGCAGAAGAAGGAGCTTGTCCCCCTCCAGGAGGAGGCTTCCAGAAAGAGCGCGGAAGTCGCGCAGCGGCTAAAGGAAAAGAAAGACCTGCTGGCGACGATAAGGAAAGAAAAAAGCTTCTACGCCAGTGTGGTGAAAGGGTTGGAGGAGTCTTCGACCTACCTTGAGGCTATTCTGAAGGAGGCCAAGAAGGCTCCTGAAAAGACTCAGACGGCGCCACCGTCGGTTTCCGCGGCCGTATCTCCGCCGGCTGCTTCTGCCCCTGTGCACGCGGCACGGAAAGATGCTTCCGTAAAGGGGGCTGAAAGGCCGTCCGCCTTCAGTGCGGCAAAAGGACGTTTGATATGGCCGGCAGCCGGTGAGGTAGTCGGCAGGTTCGGGCGTTATGTTGACAGTCAGACAAAGGAACAGACAATCCGAAAAGGGGTGGAGATTGCCGCTGCCGCCGGTAGCGAGGTTTCGGCCGTCTTCCGGGGCAATGTGATTTACTCAAACTGGCTCAAGGGCTACGGCAAGGCGGTGATTCTTGACCATGGAGAAACCTACTATACTGTATATGCCCATCTTGCCGATATTCTGGTAAGAGAAGGCGACAGTGTCGACCAGGGGGCCTTGATCGGCAAGGTAGGGGATACGGGGTCTCTGAAGGGGCCTGATCTTTATTTCGAGGTACGTAACGGCGGTGACCCGGAAGACCCGATACTTTGGTTGAAGCGTCGTTGAAAATAAATTTGGCAATCCGGGCCGGATCGACTATACTTGCGGTAATAACAGGCTTTAAATAGCACAATGTTTCAGGAGGTTTGAATGCCAAAGGGGTTTAAAGGCAAAGTCATGATTGTGCTGGTCGTGGTGTTCCTGTCCGCGGTCGGCAGCTTCGTCGGAAGAGTTACGGCTGAGAAGACTCTGGTGGAAGGGGAAGCTTACGAACACCTGAAGGTCTTCGCCGAGGTGCTCTCGCTCATCCAGCGAAACTATGTAGAGGACACCAAGACCAAGGACCTCACCTACAGTGCCATCAAGGGGATGCTTGGCAACCTTGATCCGCATTCATCCTTCATGACACCGGAAGTTTACAAGGAGATGCAGGTGGATACCAAGGGAGAGTTCGGAGGACTTGGCATCCAGATCGGTATGAAGGACAACCTGCTGACGGTCATCTCTCCCATAGAGGAAACACCCGCTGAAAAGGCCGGGATAAAGGCGGGCGACAAAATTCTGAAGATTGATGGAGAAACCACAAAAGATATGACGCTCTCCGACGCCGTCGGGAAGATGAGGGGGCAGAAAGGGACCCCCGTGACGCTCACCATCGGCAGAGAGGCTGTGTCCGAACCCTTTGACGTCAAGATTGTCAGGGACATCATCAAGATCAAGAGCGTAAAATCGAAGGTGCTGGAAGACAAGATCGGTTATGTGCGTCTGACGCAGTTCCAGGAACAGACGGCGATCGACATGGAAAAGGCGCTTCAGAAGCTGGATGAAGAAAAGATAGAAGCGCTGATCCTCGATATGCGCAACAACCCCGGCGGCCTGCTCAACGTGGCGGTCGATGTGTGCGACAAGTTCCTCAAACAGGGGGATCTCGTGGTTTACATCAAAGGGCGGGATCAGGCCAAGGACGAGTTCTTTGCGAAGAACGGCACCCCTCATCCTGCCTACCCGATAGTCGTTCTGGTGAACGAGGGAAGTGCCAGCGCTTCGGAGATTGTTGCAGGGGCGCTTCAGGACTGGGGCAGGGGGCTTGTGGTAGGGACCCAGACTTTCGGCAAAGGGTCCGTGCAGACCGTAATCCCGCTCTCCGACGGTTCAGGGCTCCGGCTGACAACGGCGAAATACTATACGCCGAAGGGACGCTCCATCCAGAATACGGGGATTGCGCCTGACATAGTGGTGAAAGTTCCCGTCACCGAAACTGTTGCAAAGGCAGAGGGGGTGTCGCCCCATAAGACGCTTCGCGAGAAGGACCTGAAGCGCCACCTTCCCAACGATACGGTCAAGGAAGAGGACGACTCTTCCGAGCAACCGTCAACCTCCAAGCCTTCCAAGGGCAAGGAGAAGGAAGGTGACGACACGACAGCCGAGAAGAAGCCTGAAGATGATATCCAGCTCCAGAAGGCCATTGACCTCATAAAGACGTGGAAGGTTTTCAAGAATACCGCTCCCCTTGAAAGAAAGGGGTAGCCACGGAACTTCCGGCGGCTCAAATTACACGCAAAACAAAAAGCCCGGCCTTTTGCCGGGCTTTTTGTTTATGAAAAAAATCTTGATTTTTGAGGGGCGGTAAGTGTAGTATTCCCGCTGTTAGCACTCCCGTGTATCGAGTGCTAACAGCGGGAATACCGTTTGTAAGGGTATGTTTAAGGATCGTGTCATAAGGAGGTGAGGTTGCCGCACGCAGCATAGTAGCCTGATCTTAAACGTTGCAGTCAAACCATTTTAAAGGAGTGTACAGATGAACCTGAAGCCTTTGAAAGAAAGAGTATTTGCCGAGTTTGTTGAAGAAGCAGAAAAGACCGCAGGCGGGATTATCATTCCCGATGCGGCAAAAGAGAAGCCCCAGCGCGCCAAGGTTGTCGCTGTAGGGGGTGAAGTCAAGGAAGTCAAGACGGGAGACACCATCCTCTTTGACAAGTATTCCGGGTCGAAGCTCAAGTCCGATGACAAGGAATACCTGATCATCAAGGAAGAAGATATCCTCGCGGTTGTTGCCTAAAACATTTTAAAGGAGGTAGTTAATGGCCAAGCAGTTACTGTTTCAGGAAGAGGCCCGGGCCGCCATTCTCAAGGGCGTTACCCAGCTCAGCGATGCCGTCAAGGCAACTCTCGGCCCCAAGGGTCGCAATGTAGTCATCGACAAGAAGTTTGGTTCCCCCACGATCACCAAGGACGGCGTTACCGTCGCCAAGGAGATCGAGCTCAAGGACCCCTATGAGAACATGGGTGCCCAGCTGGTCCGCGAAGTTGCCAGCAAGACCTCGGATGTTGCCGGCGACGGTACCACCACGGCTACCGTTCTTGCCCATGCCATCTACCGTGAAGGCATGAAGAACGTGACCGCAGGCGCCAACGCCATGGACATCAAGCGCGGCGTTGACCGTGCTGTTGAAGTGGTCATTGACGAGCTGAAGAAGATCAGCAAGCCGGTGGCGGGCAAGAAGGAGATCTCCCAGGTCGGCACCGTGTCCGCCAACAACGACCAGACCATCGGCGACCTCATCGCCGAGGCCATGGACAAGGTCGGCAAGGACGGCGTCATCACCGTCGAAGAGGCCAAGAGCATGACCACTTCGCTCGACGTCGTCGAGGGTATGCAGTTTGACAGGGGCTACATCTCCCCCTACTTCGTCACCGATCCCGAGAGGATGGAAGTCGTCCTTGAAGGCGCGTTCATACTGATCAACGAGAAGAAGATATCCAGCATGAAGGACCTTCTTCCCGTCCTTGAGCAGACCGCCAAGATGGGCAGGCCCCTGCTGATCATCGCCGAGGACATCGAGGGCGAGGCCCTTGCCACCCTCGTGGTGAACAAGCTCCGCGGCACCATCAACGTCGCCGCTGTCAAGGCCCCCGGTTTTGGCGACAGGCGCAAGGCCATGCTGGAGGATATCGCCATCCTCACCGGCGGCCAGGTAATCTCCGAGGACCTCGGCCTCAAGCTCGAGACCGTAAAGATCACTGATCTCGGCACTGCCAAGAAGATCACCGTCGACAAGGATAACACCACTATCGTCGAGGGTGCGGGCGACACCACCAAGATCCAGGGCCGCGTGAAGCAGATCAAGGCCCAGATCGAAGAGACCACCTCCGACTACGACCGTGAAAAGCTCCAGGAGAGGCTTGCCAAGATCGCCGGCGGCGTTGCCGTCATCAATGTTGGTGCATCGACCGAGACCGAAATGAAGGAGAAGAAGGCTCGCGTTGAGGATGCGCTCCACGCAACCCGCGCCGCCATGGAAGAGGGTATCGTTCCCGGCGGCGGCGTCGCGCTGCTTCGCTCCATCAAGTCCCTTGACGGCATAAAGCTCGAAGGCGACCAGCAGATCGGTGTCAGCATCGTCAAGCGTGCCCTTGAGGAGCCCATCCGCCAGATCGTCGCCAATGCCGGTCTGGAAGGTTCCATCATCGTGGACAAGGTAAAGAACGGCGAAAAGGCCACCTTCGGCTTCGACGCCCACCACGAGCAGTTTGTCGATATGCTCGAGGCCGGCATCATCGACCCGACCAAGGTAACCCGTACCGCGCTCCTGAACGCCGCTTCCGTGGCCTCCCTCATGCTGACCACCGCTGTGATGGTCACCGACATCCCCGAAGAGAAGGCCGCTGCTCCCGCAATGCCCGGCGGCATGGGCGGCATGGGCGGTATGTACTAAGGCTTGACACTGCGCCGCAAGAGGCGTATAGTGGCCTTCCTTGACGCGGGGTGGAGCAGTCCGGTAGCTCGTCGGGCTCATAACCCGAAGGTCGCAGGTTCAAATCCTGCCCCCGCAACCAAACAGACAGAGGGTCTGCCGAAAGGCAGGCCCTTTTCTTTTTCTTCCTCGTTACGTGGATTAAATCACTTTTAACCCTTCCTTAATCATCGGTGCCGTATAAGTTATCAGTACTTGGCAGGAATGAAAATCTGCTATTATCAGGCATTGAATGAGTCAGGAGGTATGTTCGTGAAAAGAAGACTGATCGCCGTAATAATGGTTTTGGCGTTGCTGGGAGGGTTCTCGGCATATGCGGCAAACGTCAAAGTGGCAAATGCAACAAAGAGCGCTGCTACGCAGAGCAGCGACAGGGTGGTTGCCAGCCTCGAACAGGCTATAAAGTTGGCCCTCGAGGCGTATCCCGGCACGGTAGTAAAGGCTGAAAATGAACACGGCCTTTATGAGATCAGGATCCGTACCGACAAAGGGGAGGTCATTACGGTGAAGATCGACCCCGCCGACGGTTCCATGGTCAGCTTCAAGAGAAAAGGGCTTAAGGACTAGCGTATCTTCCCCACCAGACGCGTTGCCTTCCTTGACACACTCCCTTAGTGGTCGTATACTCTTGTAAAGTCCCTATAATAAAGGAATTTCATGAGGCGACTGCTGTTTTTTACCCTCCTTGTTCTGGCGGGGCTTCTTCTCGCCTGCCTCTCTTTGGCTCAAGACAGAAAAAGCGTGCACTGGGCTCAGGTGGACGGTGTAATCAATCCCGCCGTAGCCGAGTATCTGGTAAAGGCCGTCGATAGTGCGGCAGAAGAAAAGGCCGAGGCTCTGGTCATCGAGTTGGATACCCCTGGCGGCCTCGACCCCTCGATGCGGACCATCGTCAAGCGCATCCTGTCTGCTGAAATCCCCGTTGTCGTCTATGTTCACCCTACCGGAGCCCGGGCCGCCTCAGCCGGTGTCTTTATCCTCTATGCCTCTCATGTGGCGGCAATGTCGCCCGGGACCAATATGGGAGCTGCCCATCCGGTGAGCATGGGCAAGGAGATGGACGAGACGATGTCCGCGAAGGTGACCAACGATTCAGTGGCCTATGTCAGGTCAATTGCGGCAAAGCGGGGCAGGAATGTGCAGTGGGCGGAGGATGCGGTGCGCAAGAGCGTCTCTATCACCGCCGACGAAGCGGTTAAGCTCGGCGTTGTCGACCTTGTCGCCGAAACGCGTAATGAGCTGCTGGAGAAGATAGATGGCCGCGAGGTCGAGGTGCTGTCGGGCAAGGTCACGCTTCATACGAAGGGAGCTGACATCGCCGAGCGCCCCATGGGGCTCAGGCAGAAGATCCTCGACCGCATCAGCGACCCCAACATCGCCTACATCCTGATGATGATAGGCATCTACGGCATCTTCTTCGAACTATCGAACCCCGGCCTTATATTTCCCGGCGTGGTGGGGGGCATCTGTCTGCTGCTGGCCTTCTTTGCCTTCCAGACGTTACCGGTCAACTACGCAGGAGTGGCACTGATTATCCTCGGCGTCATCTTTTTTATCGCGGAAATAATGGTAATAAGTTATGGTCTGCTTGCCATCGGCGGAGTTATCGCCATTACCATGGGCTCGCTCATGCTCTTTGAATCGCCCGAACCGTGGCTGCGGATTTCATGGCAGGTACTTCTTCCATCGCTCATCGGTACACTGTTGTTTTTTGGCACCCTTGTGTTCCTTGCGGTGAAGGGCCAGACGAGAAAGCCGGTTTCGGGCAAAGAAGGGATGATCGGCGAGCACGGGGTTGCGCAGACCGACCTGGCCCCGTCGGGACAGGTGTTTGTCCACGGCGAGATATGGCAGGCTGAAGCGGATACGGGCGAGGTTCATGCCGGCGACTCTGTTGAAATTACCGGCATCGAGGGGCTGCATCTGAAGGTAAAAAAATTAAGGGTTAAGGAGGAGTCATGAATTTCAGTCCCGGATGGATAGTGTTTGCGGTATTGGTAATCTACTTGCTGGCCTCGTCGCTCAAGGTGCTCAATGAATACGAGCGGGGCGTTATTTTCAGACTTGGGAAGTTCGTGGGAGTGCGGGGGCCCGGCCTTATCATCCTTATCCCGATTATCGAGAAGATGGCCAAGGTGTCGCTTAGGACCGTCACCATGGACGTGCCGCCGCAGGATGTCATCACAAAAGACAACGTCTCGGTAAAGGTCAGCGCCGTGGTCTATTTCAGGGCCCTCGACCCGCAGAAGGCCATCATCGAGGTTGAGGATTTCTACTACGCTACCTCCCAGATCGCCCAGACTACCCTGCGGAGCATACTGGGCCAGGGCGAAATGGACGATCTGCTGTCCAAGCGCGAAGAGATGAATGCCGAATTACAGAAAATCATCGACAAGCAGACCGAGCCGTGGGGAGTAAAGGTCAGCGTGGTCGAAGTGAAACATGTGGACCTTCCCATCGAGATGCAGCGCGCCATGGCCAAGCAGGCCGAGGCGGAGCGGGAACGCCGCGCCAAGATCATCCATGCGGATGCAGAGTTCCAGGCTGCGGAGAAACTCACTCAGGCCGCCAAACTCATCGCCACCGAGCCGACGGCCCTGCAGTTGCGCTACCTGCAGACCCTGGCAGAGATCGCTACAGAGAACAACTCGACAACTCTTTTCCCCGTGCCGATAGATTTTATGAAGGCATTTATGGAGAAAAAGTAGGGCGAGCGCATGTTCTCAGAGTTTCTCGAAGTATTTATCCCGATCTTCGTCGCCATGGACGCCCCCGGCATCGTGGCGATATACTTCTCCCTTACCGAGGGAATGAAAGAGGCGGAGCGAAAGCGGGTGCTCAACCACTCGCTCATTACCGCCCTTACCATATCGGTCCTGTTCATCTTCGTCGGGCAGGCCGTCTTCCGTTTTCTCGGGATTCGGGTCGAGGACTTCAGCATTGCCGGTGGTATTTTGCTCCTGGTGCTGGCCATCAGCAACCTGGTCCAGCAGGGGGAAAAGACCGCATACACCGACGCCGATCTCGTTGGTGTGGTGCCGCTAGGTATCCCCATCATTGCCGGTCCCGCCACCCTCACCATCACCCTCATGCTAGCCGGGACCCATGGGCTTACGATGGTGCTTGGCGCTCTATTCCTCAACGTCGCCATTGCGTGGGCCATATTTACCCAGGCCGACCGCATCATCAAGCTCATCGGAGTGGGTGGCTCAAGAGCCGTCGCCAAGGTTATCAGTGTTCTTCTTGCAGCCTTTGCCGTAAGTATGATACGAAATGGTGTGATGGGATTGCTCGGTAAATAGGGACATTGTGACGAAGAAATACAAGAGCGGGATTCGCCGCTGGATACGACTCAATCACCTCAAGCTCAAACGGATCAACGATACGCCCAAAAACATCGCCCGGGGCGTCGCCCTTGGTGTATTCCTCGGCATATTCCCTACCTTCGGCCTCGGACTGCTTCTTGCGCTCCTCTTCTCGTGGCTCTTTAAGATGAACAAGCCTGCCGCGGTCATCGGTTCACTCATCATGAACCCGTACACCAGCCTCTTTTTCTGGGCCGCCAGCTACGTGCTCGGCGCCATGATCCTCGGCATGAGCTGGCACGAGGCCATGGACGCCTTTAAGAGTCTCAACGGGACAATGTTCGGAGATGGTTCCATCTTTCGCATGGATGAGACCGTAAGGGCAACGCTTCAGTTGTTGGCAAAGGGGGTGCTGGTTCCCTACCTGCTCGGCAACTTCATCCTCTCTGTCGTCGGGGGCGCCGTCTCCTACTACCTCACCCTCGAGACCATCATCGCCTATCGCCATGCCCGGCAGAGGCGGCTCGAAAAGAAAAGGCTGGGGCACCATTGAACCAGTGGCGGCTTATCATCGACGAGCCGGGCGACGCTGCCTGGAACATGGCCGTGGACGAGGCCATCTTGCGTGCCTGTGAGCGGGGCGATGCGCCGCCTACTCTCAGGTTCTACGGCTGGTCGCCGCCCGCCGTATCGGTCGGCTATTTTCAGGATGTGGCCAGGGAGGTCGACGTCGATTACTGTCGCCGCAAAGGGTGGCCCGTGGTCCGCCGCTTGACCGGAGGCCGAGCCGTGCTCCATGCCGATGAACTTACCTATAGTGTAGTCGCCCCTACCGATCACCCCCTTTTTCCCAAGGACATAAGCGGTACCTATCATGTCATCGCCCGGGGGCTCCTCGCCGGATTGCATCACTTGGGCGTAAAGGCCGAAATGGTATCGTGCCGTGAGAAAGGGGCCGCCCGAGATGGTGTACGCTCAGCCGCCTGCTTCTCCGCACCCTCGTGGTACGAACTGATCGTTGACGGAAAAAAGCTGGCAGGCAGCGCCCAGCGGCGCCTCGCCAACTCCTTTCTTCAGCACGGTTCACTTTTGCTGGGATTAGACATCAGGGAGCAGTGCGGGGTGCTGAAAAACGGCGAGTCAATGGAACGACGGCTTGCTGAAAAGATGACCGCCATCGGCTCGGTCAAGGGGGCGCCTGTCACATGGCACGAGACGGTCGAGGCACTGCGGAAAGGATTCGAGGAGGCGCTGGGGATTGTATTTGAGATCGGTGGGCTTAGCGTGAGAGAAGAAGAGGATATTTATGCTCTTGAGCAAAGTCGCTACGGAAGTAAGGAGTGGAACATTAACAATCCCCAAGGAAAAGGGTTCCGCTAAAACAAGCAGTTAGCTTCAGGCGGAAGCGAAAGAAGCCCGTCAGTTCGTTTATAAAAAATGTTTTCAATTGAGCTGTCCGAATGTAAAATAGTTTGCCCTCAGGGAGACGTTGAAATTTTGAGCTCAAAGTTGTCGATGAATTTTACATTAACTGTCGGTAGAATTTACATTAAAGGTAGATGGGGCCTTCTGAATCAGAGGTAATTCATTGAAATGCTGCATGTTTATGCCAAGGTATATTTATTGCTATATTATATTTTGAGATAGTCAAAGATTTAAAAGAAAAAAGAGGAGAGCTTGCTTCTTTAGATATGAAAGGGAGGTTGAAAATGAAAAGAGAGAACCTGAATATGTGGCGTCGTATTAGTATTTTGTCGATTCTGTGTACGTTCGTGATGCTGCCGATAAATGCAGGGGCTATTATAGCCAATCCTAATTCATCGGTTTACTACAATGATAATCATGCTCAATTGTTCTTTCACGGAAACGCGGCAGTCAGTGTGGAGGTCGCTGATGTATTCGGTGCATTGCCGGGATGGTCAAGCTCTTTTGGTTTCTTTTTTGGGGCAGACCCGACAACAAGGGTTGCGATATTCGGTTCGGATGATCAGGGAGCACCGTTAAGCCAGAAGGCGCTAATAGATTTTGCCAATGGTCGCGTGGTTGATATTGATGCCGCTAACATTCAGTCGACTTTTACGAACTCGGCAAGCCCGATAGGGTTTTATCTGGATTTGGTTAATGTGGCCGGCGGGGAGCTTATTCTGTATACGCTCAATTCACTGAATCCTGGGGGATTTGACTTGGCTGCGACATTTCAGGCCAAAACAGATTCCAGTCTTTACCTGATTGGTTTTGAAGTTCCGAATGTAGGGACGGTTGCATTTGATCTTGTCGGTGGCATTACAGCAGTGCCTGAGCCATCGACACTTCTTCTGTTGGGGGGCGGGGTCGTTTTGGCCATTGGCCTGCGATTTCGTAGTCGCTCAAACGGTTGAGCCTTATCGTCTCTTCTTTATGGTTAGTGGATCCTGTGGGTGGCTGGCAGATGTCTTAAACATATTTGCCAGTAGAAGCAACATCAAACGGATGGAGAGCAGCAAAGCGGCGATATACCTTCTTGGATCCAAAGGTCCTTTGGTATAGTGGAGGCTGTAAAGTCTGTAAACCCCGCTATGGAAGCTGATAATCCGTGAAGGGCTTTTCTTGAGTGAACGTCGATTTTGTTCATGATGAATAAGAGAGGCGGAGGGTACGCAATAAATGAGGCCGTGCAGATTGCCGATCCTCTTGCACCAGTCAGCGTCAACCCAATAGCCGCTGTATTTGTCATCCCATAGTCCTGCATGGTTAATTATTTTTCTTCGAAACAACATGCAGGTAGCTGCCACGAACTCAACCTGAAAGGGTTCCGTGGAGGCGAGGTGATGCCGAGCCAAATACTTGCGAGAAATGGGGTTGCCAGGGAAAAGCCGGGTCATAAGGCTTTGGCGACCAAAGAGGCCGCTCAAGACGGTAGGGAAATTCCTAGCGCTTTCTTGAATGCCTCCGTCAGGATAATAAATCCTCGGCACCACCATCCAGACGTCCCTCTTCCTTTCAAGGAAATCAGCCAAGGTCTCAACACATTTCGGCGTCAACACGGTGTCTGCATCAAGCAAAAGGACAAATTCTTCTTTTACAATCTGAAGTCCTTGGTTAACAGCTTTGGTGTGGCCAACATTTTCCAGGTTTCTGATCAGGGTAACCGAGGGATAGTTCTTCTTCAAATTCTCGATAGTACTGTCGACCGAGGCATTGTCGATAACAACGATCTCCGACGGCAACAAGGTAGAAGCAAGTAACGACCTTATGCAGGCATCAAGATGGCTCCAGCAGTTGAAGCTTACGATGAGGGCCGACAAGGAAGATTTTGAATAAGCGGACATGTTGGAAAGTGCAAAGGTATTGGAAGCTATCAATTAGACGCCGTCATCTTTTTGACGCTAGCAGAATAATACCGCTATTGTCAATGACAAGGGTTTTATCACACCAGTGCTATGGTGCCAGCTTTGCAAGTTCATAAATGCGGTTAGGCTCGATTTGTATCAAGATATTGACTTGCAAGTGCTCCCTTTGGGAGCACCTTTAAAATGAGATGGGTAAATCTTTAGTAAAAACAGAGTGATAGGTTTTGGCACAAATATCGCTTATGCTTGAGATTTGTTATAGGTGTTAAGTTTGTTCCTTGCGCTCAGTGCTAAATGAGATTAAATTCATGCATGCTGCTAACTACATTGGAATATTCGATAAAAGGCGAGGGATAAAAATTGAGACTAAGTAGTGGAGTGATGATGAAGGGTAGCAGGGAATGCTCTCTCCTTTGCTTGATCATGGTTGCTCTCTTAATGATTGCGGGATGTGCTAGCCAGAATTCAGCAGGAATAATCCCTAGCCACGACGAGATCGGAGCCATGAATTCACGAAGCATGGAACAGCCGTATGTAATTGGGGCGGGCGATCTCTTGTCGGTCAAGTTCTATTACAATGAAAAGCTGAATGAAGACCTTCTTGTGCGGCCTGATGGTAAAATATCTCTCCAGCTCCTTGGAGATGTCACGGCGGCCGGGATGACACCTGCCCTGCTAAGTGATGACATTACAAGGAAATATTCCCAGGTGTTTCATTCGTCGACCGAGAGCTATGTCCTTGGTATTGGTGATTCTGTCGCGATCAGGTCTTTCTATAATGAAGGACTAAATGATGAGGTTACTATCCGTAGAGATGGGAAAATATCGTTACAGCTTATTGGCGATATCGACGCTGCCGGTTTGACTCCTGCCCTGTTGAGTAATAATATTTCTGCAAAGTATGCCGAGGTCTTCATGACGTCAACAGATGCTTATACTATCGGCGTTGGAGATACTATTTCACTCAAATTTCTTTACAGCGACAGCCTTAATGATGACCTGACAGTTCGGCAAGACGGCAGGTTGGCCCTTCAGTTGATTGAAGAGGAAATCAGGGTGGCTGGTATGACCGTTGCTGAGCTCCGGGGTCTCTTGATTAAGGAGTACTCTTCTGTTCTTGAGCGTCCCCAGCTTATGGTTAAAGTAAAGAGTTTTAAAACGCCTTTGGTAACTGTCGCCGTGAAAACGAGTAAGACCCCGATTGCGACAGTTATTGTGAAAGAATTCTCTTCTCAAAAAGTTTATGTCGGGGGAGAAGTCGGCGCTCCCGGCTTGATACACATGAAAGGGATGACAACCGCCTTGGGTGCCTTGATCCAGGCCGGCGGCTCAAAGAACAGCGCTGAGCTGAGTAATGTGGTCTTGCTTCGATACAATATGGCGGAGAAACCTCAGACGTATTTGCTCAAAGTTGACGACATAATGAGCGGGCAGTCTCCTGATCTGATTTTAAAGCCATACGACGTACTTTATGTCCCGAAGACTACTATAGCAAAAGTTGACCTCTTTATGGATCAGTATTTGTACAAGTTGTTACCAATCAATGTTATGTTCGGATTCCAGTATTATCTTAACAAGAGCTCATCGGATGTACATGTTAAATAACGTGAAAGGTCAGAAAGGAGGCATTATTATGAAATCGGAGAAGGTGCTTATTACGGGATGTGGCGGGATGCTGGGGAGCGCAGTATATCCTTATTTTACCAAACTCTATGATGATGTATTGGCTACTGACAAGGACGTGAACGAAAAATGGCTTTTTAAACTGGATGTTCGTGACCACGCTCATCTGGACTCAATCTTCAAGGAGTTCAGGCCTGATCTAGTGCTGCATTTGGCAGCCGAAACCGATTTGGAATATTGTGAGACTCATCCGGAGATAGCTGAAGCAACCAATTCTGTCGCGACAAGGAAAATCGCCAAGCTATCGGAAGAATATGGGACGACGCTTGTATATATCAGTACTGCCGGAGTTTTTGATGGAACGAAGAGCGATTTTTATGTGGAGACGGACAAGCCAAACCCGATAATGGTCTATGGTCAGACAAAGTATGACGGGGAGCTGCATGTTTTAAACAATTGTTCCAAGGCTTTCGTTGTTAGAGCGGGATGGATGATGGGAGGGGGAGAGGCGAAGGAAAAGAAATTCATATACAAGATGCTTAAACAGATTGGGGAGAATAAGAAGGAACTCTTTGCAGTGAATGATCTATGGGGGACCCCGACGTGTGCCTACAACTTTGCCCAGAATCTTCACGCGCTCGTGGAAACAAAGCAATACGGGACATACCATATGGTATGTGCCGGTGGCGGTACTCGCTATGATGTGGCCCGTGAGATACTGTCAATCTGTGAAATAGATGATGTTGAGTTAACTCCCGTCAGTTCTGATTTCTTCAAAGAGGAATACTTTGTAGTGCGCCCACCTTCAGAGAGGCTTGCCAATGCTGGTCTTGATCGGATAGGGTGTAACCTCATGCGCCCGTGGCAAGATGCATTGAGGGATTATATTGAAACGCACTTCCCCTCTTATGTGAGGTCAAGAATACAGGCCTGAGGTTCGCCAAGCGCTTTTGTAAATAACATTCTGGCTTCGCTTATCTGAATATCCCCGGGAGGACTTGATGAGGGTTTTGTTTATTTACACGGATGTAAGTACTGCTGTAGGGTATACCGCCGGGATTGGTGCTCTATCAGCTGCCCTCAAAAGGGAAGGACATCAGACCAGGCTGGTTCATGTCTCCAGTGAACTGGATTATCCACTTGATGTCGACCGTATTAATAAAGATATTAGAGAGTATGGTCCGGGGCTCATCTGCTTCTCCGTTACTACCAATCAGTGGTTCTTTGCGCGACAAATAGGGAAAGCGATAAAGGAAAAGTTTGATATCCCCATCCTTGTGGGCGGTCACCATGCCACAGCCGACCCTGACAATGTCATTGGAGAGTCGTGGATAGACATGGTTTGTCGAGGAGAAGGCGACAACATGCTGCCCGAGGTGGTACGTCGTATGGAAACCGGGACTCCCCTGGACGGAACTCGCAATCTTATTCATCGCAAGAATGGCACTATAGTGAGAGAGCCGTTCGGAGCTCTTGCTGGCGATATGGACAGCTTGCCTTTTGAGGACAGGAGTATATTTGACTATAACCGCCTGGTAAATACGAGAAGTGGGTGGGCTGAAGTGATCGTGACCAGGGGATGCCCCTATCCGTGTACCTATTGTTTTAATCAGCCCTTTTTTGATGAGTACCGTAAAGATCTCAAGGAAAATTCCGGTATTACGCTTAAGAAAAAAGAGTATGTCAGGCGAAGAAGTGTGGGATCAACGCTGGAAATGCTCAAGGATATAAAATCGACCTATCCCGGCATCAAGGCGTTTACCTTCGTGGATGACATCATGGCGCAGGAAGGCGAATGGCTTGATGAGTTTACCGAGAGATATGCCAGTGAGATAGGGTTGCCTTATGCGTGTACGTCTCATCCTCTTTTATTCACGCGCACCGTGGCGGAGAAACTCAAGCAGTCTGGTTGCAAGGTTGTGAAAATGGGGGTCGAAGCAGGAAATGAGGCGATACGAAAAAAAGTCCTGAAAAGGAATATCAGTAATGACTTGCTGGTAAATGTTTTCGGGACGGCGACAGAGCTTGGCTTGAAACCTCAATCATTCAATATGATCGGTATCCCCGGTGAGACGATTGACAACATTATGGAGACAGTGTCGCTCAATGCATTGATGAAGCCCTACATCGTTTGGGTCTCCACGTTTATCCCCTATCCTGGTTCGGAACTCTATCGTGACTGCGTAGCGAGCGGGATGCTGGACAGCGCAAAATGGGATGTTGTTGACTCATACAGAGGAGCATCTGTATTGAAAGATGAATATCTTCCCCCTCTTGAGTTCAAGAAAGCCAGGGTTATGTTCAGATGGTATCTCAACGCCAATCTTCACAACGAAGGGCGCGCAATCTACCTTAAAAATATAGATGATCTTTATTCGCGATCGAGAGAGCTGTGGGAAAACGGAGAGGTAGAGAAGATATTTGCGGAGAGAGACGCTGAAATAGATCAGGAGCTCCGGAAGAAAGATATAAGCCATTATGTGAGCAAGAAATATATCAATATCTTCTGGGGGCGGGAGTATCAGTATGATTTGTCATAGCTTGATACCGGGTGGGGCTAAATGAGCGCAATTAAATCGCCCCGGGATTTCTTCTTTAATGTCGATTACTTCAAGTATCTCGCGATACTGCGTGAGCAGAAGTGGTTTATCCTGGTATTCTGTATTTCGGCTATTTCCACCTCTGTTGCTCTTACCTATATTTACTCAGAGAAATATCAGGCCGCGACGATGATCTTCTATCGTCCTGTGGAATCAAGCATTCTGCGGCAGAAGTCGAATGAAGCATTTGGGGCACCGGTGCCCACGCCTTCCTTCAAGGTTATCGGCCAGACTCTGCGCGATATCGTTGCAAGTGAGAATATCCTTCGTCCCGTTGTAGAAGAACTTCATCTGGACAGAAAAGATAAGGTGTACTACCCGGTCTGGTATCAACGCTGGTATCACGAAACCAAGGACTTTCTCAAGGAGTATTCATCAAAACTGATGATGCTGCTTAAGTACGGTCGGGTTATCGAGGAAGATCCTGCCATCAAGGCAATTAGTGGTCTCAGAGAGACTATTGATATATCCGCGACGAAGGAATCGTATGTCTTTGTGCTCTCCATTAAAGATAAATATCCGGAAAGAGCCGCGATGATAGTAGACAGGGTGGGTGACACCCTTGTTGAATGGCTCAAGAGCCAGGATAAGGACCCGGCTGCTGAGAAATACAATATCCTCAGTGAACAGATGGTCATGAAGGAAAGAGATCTGGAAGTGCTTCGTCGCGAACGAGAGGCGCTATTGGGTAAGGCTGGTGTTGTCTCAGTTCGGGATGAAACGCACAAAGGTGTCGGGAATATTTATGAGATGGAACTGGAAGCCGAACGGATTAGCTCACAAATTCAGGAAAAAAGAAAAAAAATTGCAAAATACAGCAATGAGGAGGACAAGAAAAGCAAGGTGTATATCAACCCTGCTGACTTGAAGAGGATGCAGTCGGAGAGGCTGTTTGATGAGATTGAACTAGAGGGATTAGCGGGAAGACTGACTAATCTCAGGGGGTCTATAGCAGCCAAAAAGGATGACATACAAAAAATGACGAACGTGCAGCGAAAGCTTGATGCCGTCGATATTAAAATTGAAGCAGAGACCAGAGATTACCAGCATCTTAAGGATATGTATCTTGAGTCTTTTGAAAGGATTGCTTCAGTAAAAAGTGTGGCCATGGTAATGCACAAGGCTGCCGTACCCGGTAAGCCGGTAAGCCCTATCAAGCTTTACCATGTAGGCCTTACCGCAGTTTTGTCGTTTATCTTCTCTACAGGTTTGATTTATGTCCTGGCGTACTTCAATGTTCGCGTTTTCTTCGCTTCAAGAGGCTATAAAGCACGTACCGATGACAGGACTGAAAATGTTGCGGAGCAGTCAAATGCCTGAAAATGAATCATCATCCATGGGAAGTACCGCGTCTGCTAAGCCTGAAGAACCATCATATTTCAGGAAAACACGACGTCGTCTGCCCGATAGTCTCCGTATAGGCATTGTTGCGCTCATGGGAAGTCTGCTTGCGTACGGTGTGTTCTATGGTTTGCGGGAGATTGGATATTAAGAATGGAGGAGAACAGGAAGGATTCAGCAATTGTCTTAGGGGCGGGATTGGCCGGACTTAGCGCAGGATATCACGGCGGCTTCCCTGTTTATGAGGCGGCCAATTATTCGGGAGGGGCGTCTTACTCCTATGCGGTGGACGGATTTGTATTCGACATTGGTATTCATATCCTGCAGAGCAAGGATGATTATTTTCTGAGTCTGCTCAAAAACCTGAATGTAGATCTGGTGTCCCGGCAAAGAAGCGGGTGGATATATAGCTATGGTTGTCTGTCCCGCTATCCCTTCCAGGTGAATACATCTCACCTGCCCTGGTTGGTGCGGGCGCGTTGTGTGGCAGGTTTTATTGCCGCAGGAAAAGGAAACAGCCCGGCCAACTATGAACAATGGATGATCCAACAGTTCGGGCCGGGTTTTGCGTCTACCTTTCTGATCCCTTATGCGGAGAAGTTCTGGGGATGCTCACCCAGCGAGATGACGTTTGAGTGGGTGGGAAACAGGGTGCCAAGGCCTCGGCTTACAGAAGTGATAAAAGGTATGCTGGCCGATCAGGAAACGAAATTGGGTACTCATGCCTATTTCCAATATCCTTCGGATAAAGGAGTCGGTTTTGCCGCCATTGCCAGGGCTCTTGAGAAAAAGATAGAGCCGGTTCATTACAGGATGAAAGCTACTGGCATAGACCCGCAAACCAAGACAGTCATATTTAATGATGGCGAAAAGAGGGTTGGATATCGCAGGCTGATTTCGACTATCCCTCTCCCGGAACTTATAAGGCTACTGCCTCAACATCCCGCGGAGGTAAAAACGGCGGTTGAGCGCCTCCGTCATAACTCGATTGCTGTCGTCAATCTTGGAATCAACAGGGCGGTCCTCACCGATAAGCATTGGGTGCATTTCCCTGAGAAAGACATATCATTCTTTCGGATCAGCTTTCCCGGGAACTTCACCGACGGCTTGAATCCACCGGAGACAAGTTCCATTCAGGCGGAAGTGTCCTATGACGCGGCTCAACCACCGGAGCGGGAGGAGTTACTTCAAAAGGTGATATCTGATCTGGTAAAGACGGGAATAATTGATGGAAAAGATGAGATACTTGTCAAGGATGTTTTCTACCAAAAGTACGGATATGTGGTGTACGACCACCATCGACGGGATTCGGTGAAAACGCTTCATGACTATCTTAACTCTCTTGATATATACCCGTGTGGGAGATACGGCGCCTGGGAATATCTCTGGAGTGATGAAGCTATGCAAAGTGGCAGGAGAACTGCCGAGTCACTTGGAAAAAGGTGTTGAGAGAATGGTGATGCAAAATATCACCCGACTCTCAAACGCGAGTCGTTCTCAGTTATTGGGAAGGAGATGATCATGGATTCCGAAAGTCAGTTTTGGGGCAAGGAGGCTTTTTTTCTGGGACATGTAGCGATTGAACCCGCCGGTGAGGCTGTGCCCGAGTTCAATGTTACCCAGCGTATATATTGTATTGATGCCAGTGCTGGAGAGAAAAGAAATATAAGTGTGCTTGAGAAAATGGCGGAGGTTGCGTATCGATGTTTTGAGATGACAATAAGCTTGATAGCTCTCATTGTTACGATGCCGATTATGTTGCTGATAGCACTGATCATCAAGCTGGATTCTCCTGGCCCAGCCCTTTTTCTGCAGCGAAGAGTAGCTCGAAGCAGGATCATTGGAGGAGATGCATTGCTTGCGGGCAACCGGTTTAATGTTTTGGATCAGCATGTCTCACCGGAGAAGAAATATTGGGTCCCTGAAACATTCTGCTTTGTCAAGTTTAGATCAATGTATGCTGATGCACGTCAGCGCTTCCCCGAAATGTACAATTATGCGTATAACAAAGAAGAAATTGAGCAGGTTTGTTTTAAGATGCCTGAAGATATAAGAGTAACGAGAGTAGGCAGATTTTTAAGGGCGACGACGCTTGATGAGCTGCCTAATTTCTGGAACGTCCTCACCGGTTCAATGAGACTCGTGGGGCCTCGTCCCGAGATACCCGAAATGCTTCCGAACTATCGCCCCGATCAGATGCGTAAATTTACAGTCAAGCCTGGAATCACGGGATTACCGCAAATCAACGGCAGAGGACGTCTCACCTTTCAGCAGACCGTGAATTACGATCTTGAATATGTTGATACACGTTCCCTTGCTCTTGATATAAAAGTTCTCATCGCGACAGCCTGGAAAGTTATCATCCGGCATGGCGCCTTCTGAAGAGAAGAGGCAATAAGAATTGCCATGGGCCTCGTGCAATCTTCGCTACAGATAAAATACTGGTTTGTCGCCCTGCTGGGGATATTGTTTGCCTTCCTGGTCTGGAAGATCATGGGGCTGGAGTTCCGTTATGCAGCCGCTATCTGCGGTGGGCTGGTGGTTGTGTCTGCCTGCATGATTCTGATTTGTGACATCACCGATTTCCTTATCCTCTCATTAGTATTTAATGTCCCATTTGTAGAGTTCAGTAAATGGTTTCTGCGCAGAGAAGAGGTTGTCGCGGCAAAGGGTATTGCCGTGGGACTTACTGAGCTTCTACTGTTGATTGGCTATGCGGTATGGTTCATCCGGATATTTGTCGCCAGAACGATGCCGCTTCCCAAGCTTTCCCGAATAGATTTCTTTATCCTTATTTTTCTGTTTGCCCAGGCGATCTCCTTGCTGGGAGCGGAAGATAAAGGCCTGAGCATTCTCGATATCATCTATAATTTCAAGTATGTACTTCTTTACTTCTTCCTTGCGCATCATGTGGAACGACGCCATCTAAAATGGATTACGGCTGTAATTCTCTTCACCATCTGCTTGCAAAGCACAGTCGCCCTCTATGAAAGACTGACAGGGAATGTCGGAATCGCCAGTGCGAAGGGCAATGTGGCGTCCGAACAATTCGGAACTCAGTATCAGGTCCCTGGAATAGAGGGAGAAATCCGCTCAATGGGGACAACTGGTGATTCTCACGCCCTTGCACTTTATTATGCTATGCTGTTGCCATTTCCTATTATTCTTATGATGCAGCGATTCTGGAAAATACGCCAACGCGTGTTTATGGCGGTAGTTGTACTCGTGGGTGTTGGTGGCCTGGTGTTAACTTTTGCCAGATCGGGCTGGTTGGCTTTTGCCATCGCTATTACCTTGGGAATGGGTGTGGTGACATGGAAATGGAAGGAGGGGCGTTCCATTCCGTTTATCATAGGCATCATATTGGTTGCCAACGCATTTTATCCCAAGGCCTATGCTTATATCTATGACCGTTTTGTAAATGCTCCATCAGAGATTATGACGACCCGCTATGACATGAACTGGACTGCCTTGTCCATTTGGTGGGACAACTTTCTTTTCGGTTGTGGTCCCGGGAATTATCTTAATGCCTTGTACGACCCTGGTGTGACAGTATATCAAAAACCGATGGACCTCCCAGTACACAATGCGTTTCTCTGGATTGCTTCGGAAATGGGAGTTTTCGGTGTTATAGGATTCTTTGGGGCGATAGTGACTTCGATGATTTGGTCCTGGAGGCTTGTCAGGAATAATGACAATCTCGTCCGAGGGTTGTCTCTCGCCATACTTGTAGCCTTGACGGGGTACCTGCTGGACGGTATTACCGACCCTATGTTCCGTTTTCCTGTCCCGTACGCCTGGCTGTGGACTTTAATGGGATTGGCCGTTGCTATTACCAACATGACATCGAAACGGTGGGCTGGGGCATCGGGAGAGGTAAATATATTGAAAGCGGAAGCATGATGAAAGAGTCTCTCAAAATCAGTGTAGTAGTAGCTACCTATAACCGAAGAGATACCATAGCCGTTACCCTTCAATGTCTTAATGAGCAGACCTTGGACCCTTCATTTTTTGAGGTCATAGTGGTGGATGACGGCTCACCCGATGATACGGAAGATGTGGTGCGGTCGCTTATTCCACAGATGCGGTATTCGCTTCGCTATATGAAGCACGCAAACCGAGGGCCGGGTTTTACGCAGAACCAGGGCATTCGAGTGGCAAATGCCCCGGTAGTCAACCTTATTGCGGACGATATCCATCTTGTGCCTGAGGCGCTGGAGGCGCATCTTTTGGCGCATGAGCGGCATCCGGAACAGAATATCGCTATCCTCGGAAGAGTGGAACAATCAGCACAGCTTGCCCAATCTGTCTTTCTTAAAAAATGGGATCCGTTCAAATTCCGGGAGCTGGAAGGATGCGATGAGTTACCCTATTATCTTTTCTGGGCATGCAACATATCGTGTAAGCGGGACTTTCTTCTCTCGAACGGCCTTTTTCGTGAAGAACGCGGCAAGGCGGGTGCTGCTGCCCATGAGGACGCTGAGCTTGGATACCGGCTGTTCAAGCGTGCCGGACTGCGAATATTTTACTGCAAGGAAGCCCTCGGATATCATTACCATCTGGAAACCCTGGAAGGGGCCATGCGTCGAGCTTATGAGAGGGGACTTAATTGGCATGACTTCAGGGCGCTCGTTGACAGCCCGGATGTTACCGTCAGATATCATATCCTTTCTGTTCACACGATAAAAGACCACCTCGATACTTTCCGCGGCCCTAACAATTTGATAGGCGCTGACCGCAATCCTGCCTATCTCATAGTTCGGCAAATTCTCAGGATGGTACTTTTCAACCGATTAACAGTCTGTTGGTTCTGGCTTCCCATGATGAGGCGGGCGGAAAATGGATCGATAACGTCCCGTCTTATGCACCGGAATCTCTATCGAGGTGTTATCGCGTATCATTTTTTCAAAGGAGTAGCTCACGGCTACAAGACTTCTCACGATAGAGGCCACGAGAAGAGTGCCGGAGAAATGCCTTCTTCATGAAAGTAAGCGTTGAAATATCAACATATAATCGCAAAGATGTGCTGGAAATGGTTTTGGCGCGACTGGCGAAACAGAGTTACTCGCTTGAGAATGTCGAAGTAGTGATTTCAGATGACGGCTCCAGTGATGGTACGGATCGGTTTATTGAACAATTTAAGGAACAAGTCCCCTTTCATCTTCATTATGCCCGGGGCGATCATCAAGGGGTTGGCGCTACCCATAATAGAGGAATTCGGTTGGCAACAGGCGACATTGTAATCATGCTGGCAGATGACATTCTGGCGGTACCGGAGTTGCTGGAACAACATGTAAGGATACATGAGGCGAACCCAGAGGAAAATGTGGTAGTGGTTGGGCGGCTATGCCAGTCTGGCGAGCTCCCGAAGACGGCCTTTCAAAGAAACTGGAACCCGATTGCAGGCAGAGGTCCGGAAGGAAAGAGTAACCTGGATTACACCGATTTCTGGGTGAGTAATATCTCCTTCAAAAGAACCTTCATGCTTGAAAACGGCATGTTTCGTAATTGGCCCGCCGGCTCACATGAGGACCTTGATTTGGGATACAGGCTTCAGCGTAAAGGGATGAAGCTGATATACAATCCGGAGGCAACCGGCTATCATCACCATGCAGAGACGATTGAATCCACTTCAGCCAGGGCGTATATGCATGGATTCAACTGGTATCATGTTGAGAAAGAGATTGACGATGTCAGAATCAGAGTAAAGACAGGCCGCGTCTGTTTCTCTGATGGCCTTTATATCTACGGCCAGACATTGTTGAAACATACGTTGCGGCGATTATTTGTCAACAGATTTACGGCTATTGGAATTGCCATGCCGCTTGTATGGAAGGCGGAGAAAATGTCATTCATTGAGCCTTTTGTTCCCTTCCTTTCGGGCAAGATACTTTCCTATTATTTCCATAAAGGATATATGGACCATAAAAAAGGAAGAGACTATAACCCTAATAGTGCAGGGAAGTGACATGGAAAAGGCCGTTGAAGGTGCGATAGGGAAATCAGTTGAAGAGTCGGATTATTACAGGACTTTTATTGGGCCTGGGGACAAGTACGACCAGTTTGCGGCAATGCAGTTCAACCTTCTTACGCACCTTGGACTGAGAGAGGGGAATACTCTTCTGGATGTCGGCTGTGGCTCTCTTCGGGCTGGACGGCTCTTTATTCCTTATCTCTTGCCGGAAATGTACCATGGGTTGGAGCCGGTTGAATGGCTCATAAACGAAGGGGTCAAATGCCAGATTGGTGAAGACATGGTTCGCATAAAGAAACCTGTGTTTAGCCATGATGAGAATTTTACTCTTACGGTCTTTCAAAAGAAGTTTGATTATATTATCGCGCAATCCGTTTTTTCCCATGCGACAAAGGAGCAGATCCGCCGATGCCTGCATGAGGCGAGGCAGGTTATGACGCCCACTACGATATTCGCCGCTACTTTTGCCGAAGGCGCGGAGGATTATGCCGGTGATAAATGGGCACTGTGGGCGACTTATGCCATGGAAACCATAAAGGAACTCGCAGATGAGGCCGGACTGGTTTGCAGACCGCTTGACTGGCCTCATCCCGACTTGCAGCGGTGGGTCCTGTTTGTGACTCAGGATTTTGAAGGAACGATTCCCGATCTTAGTGGTGGCGAGAATTTGATGCTGGTAAAAAAGGAAAGTGAGTTTTGCAAGGAAAGGCTTGCAAAGATAGAGAACCACCCCTATGTGGTTATCGGGTTCAAAATAAGCAGATTAATGAGGCTTGTGGGTTTTGGGATAAACAACGCAATGAGGTGGTTCAGGTGTGATAAGTAGTGTTCTCTATGTCAACACTATCCTGTGGCTTTGGCAAGGAAGAAGTCCCGGTTTCCGCCGATTATCTCGCACTGTCTCTACTGAGTAGAGGGATCATATTGGCTCAGGAATGCGCCTAACCCTCCTCGGTTGCACCTTTTTTAGGAGTTCCCCTTAAGGGAGATATTCGTGTTGCGATATCTGGTCACGATGCTGAGAAAAAGTTCCCATATTGAAAGGCCGAATGAAGAAGCGATCTTGTGCCAAGGAGACTTGACCAGGACCGCCAAGGGAGCAGGGGTTAACTTTGTCGGCAAAATTATCGGAGGGCTGCTCCACTTTACCTACTTGGTTATTGCAGCCAGGATGCTGGGTGATGAGGCTTTTGGTATTTTTATGCTGGCACTTACTGTAGCGGCGGTTACAGGTGCTTTGGGCAGGGCTGGCCTAGAGATGGCGGTGATAAAGTTTGTTTCAAAATTCTTTGAATCAGCGGATGAGGAGGCGGCTGCCGTTGCTATCCGCAAGTCGCTGAAAATAGCGGCAGGGGCCAGCATGGTTCTCGCGGTTGCCCTGTTTTTTCTCTCATACCCCCTTGCTACAAAAGTTTTTGACAAGCAGATGCTTTCGGATGTGCTAAGAATACTTGCTATTTCCCTGCCTTTCAATGCGGTAATGATCATATCTCTGGCGGCAACTCAGGGATTTCAGGTGATGAAGTATTCTGTTTACGGGCAAAATCTCATCCAGCCTTTTTTGAATACGATACTGCTGGTATTGCTTGTTTTTGGCGGATTCGGGCTACGGGGGGCTGCCTTTGCTCAAGTTATTTCAATAGTCATCACCTGTATGATCTCATGTTATTTTCTGGTTTCCATGTTCCCGAGGGCTGTGAGATTCAGCGAGGGAGAGAGCCATGTGCCGGGCTTGCTGAAATACTCATTTGCATTGGCTCCGGTTGTGCTGTTCAACTTGATGCTTATGTGGACGGATACACTAGTATTGGGGTATTACAAATCTTCAGCCGAAGTCGGAATATATAATTCCGCGATGCGTACGGCAATGATCAATACCTTGATCGTGTCTTCATTTAGTGCCATTTTTGCTCCGATGGCTTCAGACCTTCATGGCCGGGCAGAAATGGGGCGACTGGATGCTCTTTTTAAAGTAGTGACCAAATGGACATACAGTCTTAGTTTTGCTCTTTTTTTGCTGATAATACTTCTGCCGGCAGAGATCATGAGTATCTTTGGGGAAGGCTTTGAAAGCGGCGCCAATGCACTTGTAGTGCTGGCAATAGCTCAAATTGTTAATACTGGAACGGGGGTGAGTGGGGTTATCCTGGTGATGGCGGAGAAAGAGCGATTGATGTTCTATAATGCGCTGGGAGCCTTTCTTCTCAATGCCTGCCTCAATTATATCCTTATCCCTCCTTTCGGGATAGCAGGTGCCGCCTGCGCCACTGCCGGAACAATTATCGCTGTGAATATCATAATGCTTGCTCAAGTCGTCTGGCTGCTGAAAATTCATCCTTACAGCAAAGGGTTTTTTAAGATAACCATCTGCGGGATATCAGCCTATGGCGCTACATTGATGATTATGACATTATGGCCTCTGTCTGTGAAGGGTATTTACAGTCTGATAATTTATGCCCCTGTTTTTCTTGCGATTTACGCTGTATCTATAGTTTTTTCAGGGCTTGATAGCGAGGATAGGTTGATTCTTGATGCGGTGAAGCAGAGATTGTCGAGAGCATCAGGC
This sequence comes from Nitrospirota bacterium, assembly GCA_029859385.1. GTDB lineage: Bacteria > Nitrospirota > JAOUDF01 > JAOUDF01 > JAOUDF01 > JAOUDF01. Next base: position 12,730 of record JAOUDF010000002.1, on the reverse strand, counting down.
ATAGAGGAGCCGCAATCGTGAAAGTGATTCTACTGGGGCTGGACGGAATGACATGGCAGGTTACCAGGCAATATGTTGATGCCGGAGTCATGCCTAATTTGAAGAAAATGATGGATCAAGGGTCGTGGGGGATACTGCAATCCACAATCCCTTCGATTACTCCACCCGGCTGGGTATCGCTTGCTACCGGAAAGCATCCCGGAAAGCATGGTATCTATGAGTTCAGCAAAATAGAAGGTTACGAAACGAAGCTCGTTACAAAATGTACAACACCAGATGCGGAGCCCCTGTGGGGTATTCTGAGCCGCTATGGGAAGAAAGTCGCTGTACTTAACGTCCCCCTTACATATCCTCCCGATGAAATAAACGGGATCATGGTTTCAGGTATGATGACTCCCGGGATAGAATCCGATTTTGTATTTCCAGCGTCTTTCAAGAGTGAACTGATGCGGGTTGTTCCGGAATACCGCCTGGATGCAGTCGATGAGGAGTGTTTATACTCAGGCGACAAGGACCTTCTTCTCCAGAATATTACAGACATTACGGAAGACTGCAGGAAGTTGCTTAAGCATGTATGGCAGAAAGATGATTGGAGTCTCTTTTACATGGTGTTCATTGGCCCGGACAGGCTTCAGCATTCTCACTGGGAAGAGATAATCTCCATGGAACCCGCTTGTGTAAGCTATTTTAAACTTCTGGACGATATCCTTGGCGATGTGGCGAATCTTATGGATAAGGATACTGTGCTGATGGTCGTATCTGATCACGGATTTGCCGGGGCTGATGAAGGGTTTTGTATAAACAACTTCTTCAGGGACACAGGGCTGTTGCAAACGAGACGTCCTTCAACCTTTGCAAGGATGTTGCAAGGGATGAACATCAACAGCGAGCTTGCCAGGAAAATGTTATACAGGCTTGGTATCAGGGAGCTGGCCCGTTTGCTGCCAGAGGGGGTCAAGAAACTGCTGAAGAAGGCAGTGCCTGCTGAAGGAATCGGTGACATATCCGGCAAGGATATCAACTGGGCGGGTACCCGGGCTTTTTCTCTCCTTCGCTACGGAATTGTATCTATAAACCTTAAAGGACGTGAGCCTCAAGGCACTGTAGAACCGGAGCATTATGGCGACCTGTGTGAGCATATCAGGGAACAGCTCCTTTCGGTGAAAGACCGAGAGGGCCGGCCGGTAGTGAAAGAGGTCCATCGATATGCAGAACTGTATCCCGGAAACAACTCGAAACATGGGCCGGATCTGATAGTGGTGGTGAACGAGGGTTTCATGATTAACCCGAAGCTTGGCGGTGGCATTTTTGACAAGAACATGGTCGGCAACATTCATGTCAAGGCAGATCACGCGATAGAGGGCATATTTCTGGCGTACGGTGAAGCAATTATACCGGGACGTGTGGACGCTGATATCTATGACGTCACGCCGACAATTCTGCACCTTCTGGGTGTGCCTGTTCCCGATGACATGGATGGAAAGGTCTTGACAGGCATCGTCGATAGTGATGCCTCTATATGCGATAATATTGTCTCTGCAGATACAAGGCAGGATATGAAGACCAGCCATGAATATCTGACGGACGAGGAACAGGAAGAACTGAAGAAAAGACTCCGAGGTCTTGGTTATATAGATTAAGAGCCAACTGGTTCTTTAGTGTGTAAGGCCGTTGGTATGAAAAAAACAAACATGCGTAATGCCGATCTTCTCCCCTTAATGTCAAAATCAAAAAGACATTTCCAGGAAAACTCCCTGGATGGAATAAGGGGTCTGGCCGTTATCATCGTCGTATTCGGTCATGTGTCTAACCTGGATATTCTTTTTTTCGACGGCATTAAATTTTCAGGGAACTCCTCTGAGCAGTTGGGGGTCTATCTGTTTTTTGTGCTCAGTGCATTTCTCCTTACCAGGGCTTTTATCAGAATGGGGTATGAAGGGCTGGCATCGCCTTTATCATGGGCTGATTATTTTGCTCGGCGGGTTCTGAGAATATACCCTCTTTATATGGTAACGCTTCTCTTTGTGACGGTTGGTGTGTCGGTCTCTGTCCCTCATATTTTTGAGAAATTCGAGGGGTTTTCCATGGGTGACATCTGGCTGCATATCACGTTACGAAGCGGCATGGCTCATTTCTGGACCATCACAACGGAGATGAAGTATTACTTCATCCTGCCAATTTTTGTATGCGTTTCCGTTTTTCTTCTTAGGCGAAATATTCTGGCTATCCTGGCGGCGACACTGGTTGTGTCGATAGCCTCATCAGCATATGCATATCTATATCCATCGGATGAGAGATATTCAATCGTTCGCTACCTGCCAATGTTCTTGTGTGGGTCACTCTTTGCATTCATCAATGAATGGTATCAGCAGAATGCAATTAAGCTCAGAACCGGTATCCTTTCCGTTGTTGGCATCGTTCTATGTGTATCCGTATTTATTCTGATGCCGAATGTTTTCGAAAAGATTACGACTATGCGGTATGTATTCTTCAGCCCCCGCCTTACTCTGATATGGGGGATGTTGTTTGGTCTTCTCATATTTGTTGTTATGAACGAAAAAGGGATTCTAAGCCGGATATTCAGCTGCCGTGTGGTACGTTTTATGGGTATAATAAGCTTCAGTGTATACTTATGGCATATATTCGTGCTGGAATGGGTTGTGACTCTGTCGATATCGAACCTTGCCATGATGGCAGTGTTCTATTCAGTTACAATACTGTTGAGCAGTATCACTTTCATTGTTATCGAGCAGCCGCTGGCGAGAATCAGATTATATAAACATGATCCCGCGTCTTTTGTCCCTCTGAGACTTGCTCCGCTGAGACGAAAATCTGATGAGGGCTCCTGAAATTGAAGCCGTTGACTGTCGGCTGGTGCCGTAACATTCAAAGGCGCATATACAAGGAGGTTGGCATGAGAAAGGAAAACATCTTTTCACCGCGTCATGTAGGCAATCATGAGAGTGGCCGTCTTGGGAAAAGATATGGGAGCCCAAAGCGACGTCTGCGCAAGCTTTTCTCTTTTTTTGCAATTGCCATATTTGTGTTGATTGGCGTCAAATTCACGCACGCTGTTGACGATTCCCAGATGTTTGGGGTATACACCGCGACCGTAAATGGCGATAATTTTAAGGCCGTAATAGTCGATGCACAGCGAGAGATGACTCATGCGCGCGTCTCTCCTGACGGTCAATGGATTACCTTCACGCGTTACAACAGGAAGGGGTGGGGACGGTATGCCACGGAGAGTGGCGGGTATGAACAGACGGAGATAATGGTGATGAAGACCGACGGGACGGACTTGAGAAGCGTTGTCCCACCCAAAAAAAAGATAATCTCCGCCAACAGTTCCTGGACACCCGACGGCAAAGGGCTGATCTATGTTTCCAACGATAACCCCGAGAATAAGGGGAGAATACATCGTATTGACCTGGCGACCGGCAAAATTGAGATAATTCAGATTCATCCTGATATCCTTGCCGCGGACCCCCATCTGGTTAAGAACAAGCTCGTGGTCTCCGCGTTCAACGAGAAGGGCGCAAAACAGATGATTCTATGGATGACAGATATGGAAAGTGGCAAAAGTAAGCAGCTAACAAGCCCGCCGATGCCCCGCGACAGCAAGGGCTTGAAGCCCCTGCCGGGAGATTTCGACCCGCGAATGTCTCCGGATGGCACGAAAGTGGTGACGATGAGACATATGGGAAAGGATAACTGGCATCTTGTAGTCGTTGATCTTGCATCGGGACATGAGAAAGACTTGTCGGAAGCCGACGCTGTAGACGGAGTGGCTGAGTGGTCGAGCGATTCCCAGCGGTTAATATTCTGGCACGTTAATAAAAAAGAGCTGCTCAAGTCAGGTATTTATACAATGAAGCCGGATGGGTCCGACCGTAAAAGAATTCCTCTGCCACGCGGACACATGTATGTTCATCCTTCATTTTTCCCCAACGATGGTTCCGGTCACAACGCAAGAGTAATTTTTTCTGCGAGGAAGGAGCCGAAACTTTGAGAGCCAGCGTTATAACGTTAATGACGACCGCTTGCGGCTTCTGGAGTAGATAATTATGGAAAGAAATGTGGCGGTAATAGGATTGGATTGTGCTACACCGCAGTTAATTTTCGGTGAGTGGCGCGATCATCTACCCAACCTGCGACGACTGATGGATTCCGGTGTCTATGGAGAACTTGAAAGCATTATCCCTCCGATTACCGTGCCGGCATGGACCTGCATGGTGACAGGCAAGGACCCTGGTGAGCTGGGTATTTACGGTTTCAGGAACAGGAAGGATTACTCTTATGACGGCCTGTCTATAGCGACTTCGCGTGATATCAAAGCAGATACAGTATGGGATATTATCGCCAGAAAGCAGAAAAAATCGATCCTTGTCGGAGTGCCGCAGACATACCCCCCGAGGGAAATCAATGGTTGCATGGTCAGCTGCTTTCTCACGCCGAGCCCCGCCAGTCAGTATACCTATCCGCCGACACTGAAGGAGGAGTTAATTCAGGTCGCGGGAGAGTATATTTTGGATGTGCCAGATTTCAGAAGTGAGAACAAGCAGCAGACACTCAATGGCATTTATGATATGACCCGGCAGAGATTCAAGGTTGCCAAGCACCTTGTATCGTCAAGAGAATGGGACTTTTTCATGATGGTTGAGATGGGAACGGACCGGATTCATCATGCTTTTTGGCGGTACTTTGACAAGGAACACCGCCTCTATGAGAAGGGCAATCCGTTTGAAAACGCTGTTCTGGATTATTACAAATACGTGGACCAGGAGATAGGTGAATTGCTTGCCGTGCTGGGACCGGATACAACCGTACTTATAGTCTCTGATCATGGTGCCAAGAAGATGGACGGTGCCATATGCATTAATGAATGGCTTATGCAGAATGGCTACCTGACTTTGAAAACAGTTCCTACGGGCATTACTCCTTTGAACAAGTCCGACATAGACTGGGACAAGACGATTGCCTGGGGCGAGGGGGGCTATTATTCGAGGGTATTCCTTAATGTAAAAGGGAGGGAAAAACAGGGGGTGATTGTCCCTGAGGAATATGAGTCTGTCAGAGATCAGCTGAGAGAAAAGCTGGAATCCCTGGGAGATGAAGCAGGGCGACCTATCGGGACAAAAGTTTATAAGCCGCAAGAGTTGTACGAGGAGTGCAGAGGTATACCCCCTGACCTTATTGTTGTGTTGGGCAATCTTTTTTGGAGGGCTGCTGGAAGTGTCGGTCATGGCCGGATTCACATTTTCGAGAATGATACCGGCCCGGATGATGCAAATCACGCCCAGAACGGTATTTTTATAATGAGTAACAAGAATGGCACTGGTGGTAAGGGCACTAAGAAGGACAATCTGCATCTTATGGATATAGCTCCGACGGTATTGAATCTGCTGGGGATGCCGGAGATCAAGGGGCTTTCGGGAAAAGCTATCGAGATATAGTGGCGCTACCCTGATGTCCCGGGAGTATGCTGTTTTACCCGCCTCCACTAATATTGTCGACCGATGACTTTCCGCAAAGGCACCGTAAAATGAGAAATGCCATTCCGATATGGCGATCTTAAGCGGTTTACGGTGAAAGCCTGATTACCCCGTGCTCTTGTTTAGTCCCGTGATGACGAAGGGTAGTCTTGGCCTGTTTGCGTCTACATTCCACGCTCGACCTCACACTGTGGCGACGCATTTTCAAAGACGGGGTTACGCTCCCCATTCTCGCAGGGCAGACGGTTTCGGGTTGTCCAGTTGAATTCTCCCCGCCCCGACTTTATGGTCGTTTCAACCATTGACACTCCCCCTTCCCGTGCTATCTTTATAAATAGGAGACAAGATCACTCCTGAATATATTTTAATTGTAGCGCGGAGGTGTGTCATGCTTGCTCATATTCCTTTTAGTGCAGCTGCCTCAATGCCGGCGATTTTTCCCGTAATGATTGTTGTCGGCCTATTGGTTCTCTTTGTCGCGGTAGCTTTAAGTCTCGCCGAGGCCGGGGACCTTACCTGCCCGGTATGTCAGAAGAAGTTCAGGAACCCGATCAAGTTCAGAAAGCATCTTGAGAAAGGGGACGACCTGACGCCCAAGTCTGTCTGATTGAGGGAGAGTGGATAAGGTCCTTGGGGTATCCAGGGGTGAGAAGTCCGGCGGTAACGCCGGGCTTTTTTTCGAAGTTAATACTTCGGGACTAGTTTCCCGACAGTTGAGGGTATGGCGCGTCGTTGTTGCCCCTTCTGACAACGATAGCCGGGGCGGTGATATTGTCTCGTCGGTGCATATATTCGTTCTTGCCGCACCAGACATCGATCATCAGTCGCCCCTTGCATGCACCGCATACATCGACCACCTTTACCCAGCCGATGCCGGCGCCTACATGCATGATGGTGCCCAGCGGAAAGATGTCGAGGTCGGCCGCGACGTCGTAGGGCGCACTGTGAGGGGCTTCATCTGCCCCTTCGAAGTATTCCTTCTCGGAATAGTAGCCTATACAGGTAAGGTTCCCTGACTCCCCCTTTTCGTCGAGGTTGGTCTCCCATGTGTTCCAGCTCACCATGACCTCGATCTTCTGTTCGGCCTTCGCCGGTTCGGCGACAATCGACATTGTGGCGATAAGTATACTCAGGAAAAGTATCGGCATGACTTTGTTCCTTCAGGCGCTCGATGCGCCATTTTATTGCGGCGCTGATTTTTCGTCAGCCAGAAGCTTGTTTCTCAACTCTTTGTCCATGGCGACGATATCCTTCACACTGTCGCCGGTGAGTTCCCATGAATAGCCGTTCTTGGGGTCGCGCTTGACGCGTATCTTGACGGCCTTGTGGTATACGGAGGTTTCGTCGTCGGTGGTATGCAGCGATGTATCCTTCTTGCCTGTCTCGGCAGGAGTGTCGGGATTCTTTGCCGGTGTCTGCGCGGCGGTGGCGGGCAGAGAAATGGTCTCACCCTGGGGCTTGGCCTGACAGCCAACGAGAAGGACAGGCAGCAGAAAAAGGGAGAAGATTTTCATGGACGACTCCATCATTTTGGCCGACCACGCACCGGTTCAACCGCGGGTCGACTGGGCTTTTTTATGCAGCTCGAACAGCGTGTTCATTGCCTGAAGCGGCGTCATGTTGAGGAGGTCGACGCCCAGCAGCTCTTTTATCACGGGATCGGGCTGCACCGTGAAGAGGTCGAGCTGGGGGACATCGTGTCTCTGGGCGGGGTGTGATGTCGCCGCGATCTTTGGTTCGCCGATCTCGTTGAGTTCCTTGCCTTCGAGATTCGACAGGATCTCCTTGCTCCTCTCAATCACCTGTGCGGGAAGTCCCGCGAGTCTTGCCACCTGTATACCGTAACTTCTGTCTGCCCCGCCGTCAATGATCTTGCGTAAAAAGATGATTTCCTCATTCCATTCCTTCACGGCAACGCTGACGTTCTTCACCCCGGAGAGGGTGAGGGCCAGTTCGGTCAACTCGTGATAGTGGGTGGCGAAAAGGACCCGCGCACCGCTTTTCTGTTCGTGCAGGTATTCGACCACGGCCCAGGCGATGGAGAGGCCGTCGAAGGTGCTGGTACCCCGGCCGACTTCGTCGAGGATGATGAGACTTTTGGCGGTGGCATTGTGCAGAATGTTGGCGGTTTCGCTCATCTCGACCATGAAGGTGCTCTGTCCGCGGGCCATGAAATCGGCGGCGCCGACGCGGGTGAAGATGCGGTCGAGCAAGCTGATCTTTGCCTCTTGTGCCGGGACGAATGAGCCCATCTGGGCCATTATGCAGATAAGGGCACATTGCCGCATGTAGGTCGACTTGCCCGCCATGTTGGGGCCGGTGATGATGAGTATCCGGTTGTTCTCGTCGTCGAGCATCAGGTCGTTGGGTACAAAGCGGTTGCCGCCGGCAAGCTGCTCTACGACCGGATGGCGACCTTCGATGATGGTAATGTCGTTCCCCTCGAGAACCTCGGGGCGCGTGTAGTTGTTCCGGTGCGCGGTCTCCGCCAGCGCCGAAAGCACGTCGAGCAGCGCGACCTTTTCGGCGATCCACTGAATCCTGCGCGTCTCCGCGGCAACCTTCTCCCTTACCTGCTGGAAGAGTGTGCTCTCCAGTTCTACCATCCTGTCGTGCGCATGCAGAACTTTTTCTTCGTACTCCTTCAACTCGGGGGTGATGAACCGCTCGGCGTTGACCAGTGTTTGTTTGCGGATATAGTCGTCGGGTACCGATGCGAGGTTGGCCTTGGTTATTTCGATGTAGTAACCGAAGACCTTGTTGTAGCGGACTTTAAGCGATGCGATGCCGGTCCGCTCTCTCTCCCGTGTTTCGATGGAGGCGATGATGTCTTTCCCTTCGGTGGATAGCCTTCGATACTCGTCGAGCTCGGCATGGTATCCACGACGAATGACGCCGCCGTCCTTGAGCGAAAAGGGAGGGTTGTCTTCTATGGCCTCCTGCAACAGCGAGTGGATATCTTCCGCATTATCCCATGAGCGGGCAACTTCAGAGAGGATGTTTGATGTTGTACCCGAGATGGCCTCGCCCATGGGCGGCAACTGCCGCAACGATTCTCTCAGTGCTACCATATCTTTGGGGCCGGTGGCGCCCAGGGAGATGCGGCTTATGATTCGTTCGAGGTCATAGACTTTTTCCAATAGCTCCCGAACGGCATGTCTCAGCTGTAACTGTTCGCGCAGTTCTGTAACGCCATCCTGTCTTGCGACGACAGCATCAACATTTCTGAGCGGCCGCAGCAGCCAGTCTTTGAGAAGACGACTTCCCATGGCGGTGATGGAGTGGTCGAGCACATGAAGCAGTGAACCTTTTCGGTCGCCTTCAACAGTGCGGATCAGTTCGAGGTTTCTCTGGGAGGCGACATCGATGACCATGAACTCTTCGGGGAAAACGACGCGCAGCTCCTTGAGGTTGTCGACGGCCGACTTCTGATTTTCTCTCAGGTAATAGACCGTCGCGCCGGCGGCGGAGACGGCTTCATTGATGTCGCGACAACCGAAGCCGTCGAGCGAGGCGACACCGTAGTATTCCGTCAAAACCTTTTCAGAGCGGGTTGTATCGAAGGCCCTGTCTTCCACCGGTATAACCGAGCGGATCATCTCGCGGAGCATTTCAGCGAGAGGTGATGATTCGAGACGCGAGGGAAGTATGGCTTCGGTCGGTGCGAAACGACCGATTTCATCCCGGAGTGTCGAGAAGGATGGATCGGATGAAACGCGACTGACGAAAATGTCGCCTGTCGAGAGGTCGACAAAGGCGAGGCCGATGCGATCCTGGAAGGGTGAAACGGAGACGAGGTAGTTGTTGTCGTTGGCATTCAAAAGATCGGGAGAGAGGACCGTGCCGGGCGTCACCACGCGGATGACTTCGCGCTTTACAATCCCTTTTGCGAGTCGCGGATCTTCCACCTGTTCGCAGATGGCGACCTTGAATCCCTGTCGTACAAGCTTGGCGAGATAGCCGTCGGCGGCGTGATAAGGGACGCCGCACAGGGGTGTTTCGTCACCCTTCCCCTTGTTCCTGGCGGTGAGGGCGATCTCTAATATCTTCGCGGCCCGTACCGCATCATCTCCAAACATTTCATAGAAATCCCCCATCCTGAAAAAGAGGATGGCGTCCTGATAGCGGGCCTTGATTTCGTTGTATTGCCGCATGAGCGGTGTTTCGTCAGCCATGGGCGGATTATAGCTCAGGGGACTGGAAAATGCCATGTCCCTCTGCGGGAGAAATCAGAGTGTTGAGTCGTGAGAGAGAGCTAAAGAGGAGGAAAATGGGGGGCGGTTGCCCGCCCCCTTGTATTCACTTAGGGGCAGGTGCAGCGGCCGGAGCGGCAGCAGCAGGCTTAGCCACCGCCTTCTTGGCAGCAGGCTTCTTAGCAGCGGCCTTCTTGGCAGCAGGCTTCTTAGCAGCGGCCTTCTTGGCAGCAGGCTTCTTAGCAGCGGCCTTTTTGGCAGCGGGCTTCTTAGCAGCGGCCTTTTTGGCAGCGGGCTTCTTAGCAGCGGCCTTCTTGGCAGCGGGCTTCTTAGCAGCGGCCTTCTTGGCAGCAGGCTTCTTAGCAGCGGCCTTCTTGGCAGCAGGCTTCTTAGCAGCGGCCTTTTTGGCAGCAGGCTTCTTAGCAGCGGCCTTCTTGGCAGCAGGCTTAGCAGCGGCCTTCTTGGCAGCAGGCTTAGCAGCAGTCTTTGTTGTGGTAGACATTTAGTTTCCTCCTTTCCGGAGAGAGTCTATGGCTGCCGCCGACAGGGGAGGAAATACACTGCTGTTCAGTTTGGTTACCCCCATCGTTAGCAAAGGGCCGCCTCTCCAAGAGGCCCGACCAATAAAAAAGCTGAGATGCCTGAATCCCGTTTCGAGCATTTGCTCGAGTTGTTGTGATAACTAATCGACATCAATGTTTCGGACTTTAATATCATCTTGTCGCAATAGTTGCAATATTTTCTATGCATCTTTCTGCAAGTAGTTGGAGTATCTCTGTAGATACGCATGAATAAATGGTTTGCAAGAAGCACCGTTTATTTATTGTTCTCGTAAATTTCTTTAAATTTATTTGAGTACGTCAGAAAAATCTCTACAAGAGCAGGGTCAAAATGCCTTCCGCTCTCTTTTTTGAAGCACTCGATGATGTCTTCAGTACTCCATGATTGCTTGTATACACGACTCGAAACAAGGGCGTCAAATACATCGGCGACAGCGACGATACGGCCGAAGATATGTATCTCTTCGCCCTTAAGACCTTGCGGATAACCACTGCCGTCCCACTTCTCGTGATGCTGTTGGGCGATGATGGCCGCGGCTTTCAGGATATCTCGCTGGGAATGTTCGAGCATGGCATGGCCGATCTCAGTATGGTTTTTCATGATTTCATATTCTTCAGCAGTCAGCTTCCCGGGCTTCAGTAGTATGGCGTCAGGTATGCCGATCTTGCCAACATCATGAAGAGGCGAAGCTGATGTGATCAGGTCGATATCCTTTACGGAGAGCTCCAGGGCAGTTGCCATGAGGTTACTGTATTTTGTTACACGCAGTGTGTGATTTCTTGTCTCCTTCGAGCGTTTCTCCTCGATGATGCCCATGGTGAACACGGTCTCTCGCAGTGTGTCTTCTATCTCATCGTTGAGATTGATCAACTGCCGGTTCATCAATTTCAACTCTTCCTGGTTTGCCAGGATCTCTGTGTTCAGAAGGTTGAACTCTTTTGCGACGGTCTCAAACTCGGCGCTCTCGTAGGCTTCCGGGTTCAGGTTATCCTTGTGAATATATGCTTCCCGGGCATTTGAGATAAGGCTCCCCAATGGTTGGGCGATATATTTGTCAATGGTCCCGAAGGTATTAATGATTATGAGGGCTATAAAGACGACAGACAGAAAGAGGATGGCGGCTATTATCTTCAGCGCCAGGTTCCGGTACGCGGTCAGGTCGATCTCGATATCGACCGCTCCGAGGACGGTATTCTCCGGTACAATGTGGCACATGATACAGTTCAAGGAACCTTTAGATGTCGCCACATAGGGGATGATGGCCCGAATATACGGCTGTTTTGCCAATTCACGTTCAATGAACCTCGGTTCCCCTGTCGCAAAAACCGAAGTCGCCAGGGCGTCCTGCGCCTGCTCCTGTTCCTTGCCGTATCCGAACTGCGCCGCGACGTAGGGGCCCCGGATGACGCGCATCGATCGCACCTCTTCCAGTGAAAGTATCTCACTCAGGAAGTAGTCGCGACTGTCCATGATCCCGGCCTTCATGTGCGACGTAAGGCCCGCTATGACGACTTTTGAGATGTCGATGGCCTTGTCCTTGATGATCATGTGAGAGACCCATCGGAATCCCACGGCGGTAATAACCATGATGGCCAGCGCCCCTACCAGGACGAAGTTGATGAGGCTGCGGACGGTTATGGCCTTGACACTTTTTTTGGGCATGTAAGGATCGCTTATTGGTGAAATCGCTTCAGTTGATTTTTTGACAACGGATATGATAACGGCAAAATGTCGAAAATATTGAGCCATTACATTATATAATAAGTGGTTTTAAATTTTTCAAACCCGGCATATAATCACCTTTCATGAGCGAAGAACGCAGGGTAGCGAAGGCGGCAGGTATAGTCAGTGCGGCGACTCTTCTGAGCCGTGTCCTGGGTTTTGTCCGCGACATGGTCATGGCGAAGGTCTTTGGCGCCGGTATGGTGGCTGACGCATTCTTCGTCGGTTTCAGGATACCCAACCTCCTGCGTGAACTGTTCGCCGAGGGCTCCATGTCGGCGGCGTTCATCCCCGTCTTTACCGACTACACGACGAAGAAATCGAAAGAAGATGCCTGGCGGATGGCATCGGCCAGTTTCACCATCCTCTTCCTCATCCTTATATGTATCACCGCCCTGGGCATCCTTGCGGCGCCATGGATCGTCCGTGCCATTGCACCCGGCTTCCACGATATCCCCGAGAAGTTCACCCTCACTGCCGAACTTACCCGGATCATGTTTCCCTATCTCGTCTTCATCGGGCTTGCAGCCCTCATGATGGGGATACTCAATTCGATGCGGTCCTTCGCCGCGCCGGCCCTCTCACCGGTCATGCTCAACGTGGCGATGATCACGGCGGCGCTCGTCGTAGCGCCAATGATGGAGCAGCCCATTGTCGCCCTTGCCATCGGCGTCGTGGTTGGAGGGATGCTTCAGTTCGCCGTTCAGCTGCCGGCCCTGTGGCGTGTCGGTGAACGGCGAACTGAAGCATCCCTCCAAC